>NC_019815.1:0-300000 GCF_000319225.1 Candidatus Kinetoplastibacterium crithidii (ex Angomonas deanei ATCC 30255) | reverse complement strand
GTATTTTTTGCAAATAATGTATTTTTTTCTATTGTTAAATTATACATAGATACATGATTAACTTCAGATAATATAGGTTCTTTCAAATCCATCAAACAATCTTCAATATTTTGTCCTGGCAAAGCAAACATTATATCTATATTAATATTATCAATTAATGATTGAGCTGTTTGAATTGTTTTAATAGCATCTGATTTATTATGAATCCTTCCAAGAATTTTTAATTTGCTATTATTGAAACTCTGTACTCCTATAGAAATTCTATTTATACCACTAGTAACAAATTCTTTGATTTTGCTAGAATCTACAGTTCCAGGATTCATTTCTATAGTTATTTCAATTTGGGAGCTTAAATTAAAAAATGTTCTAAGCAATTCCATAATTTTATTTATGGAACTAGCCTTTAGAAGGCTTGGAGTACCACCTCCTATATATACCGATATTATTTTCCTACCCCATACTAAAGGCAATGATTGCTCTATTTCTATTTTTAAAGCATTTATATACTCTTCTTCTGGTATTGAATTAATGTTTTTTATAGAATGCGAATTAAAATCACAATAAGGACATTTGCTCACACACCATGGTATATGTATATACAAAGATAATGGTGGTGGTTTTAAAAAAAAACATTTTTGATATTATCTTTATATCCCATTTCTAAAATATCTTTTTTTTGATATATATTTATTATTTTTTTCATGAGCAATGTTGTTAATTTAATTTGTAAATTTTAATTTCTGAATCATTTTTTCAAAAGCTTTTGCTCTATGACTAATTTTATTTTTTTCAGATAGCGTAATAGAAGCAAGTGTTTTGCCTATGCTAGGCACAAAAAAATGTGGGTCATATCCGAAACCATTATTTCCAGAGGCTTTTTCTACAATTTCTCCATGTAATATACCTTCTGTTATCAATGGCCTATGATCATTAGGATTCCTTAAAATAACAACTATACTAATGTAGTATGCCCTTCTATCTTCGAGTCCTTTTAAATTTTTTATTAGTAATTCATTATTTAATTTACTATCAGAATTTTCTTTATTTGAAAAAGAGGAGTATCTAGCAGAAAAAATACCTGGGGCTCCTGATAATGAATTGACACATAATCCAGAATCTTCTGCTAAAGAAGGAAGGCCAGTGAGTCTACTCACATGTCTAGCCTTATTTAGAGCATTTTCAATAAAAGTATTATTACGTTCATCATTAGTATGTATGCCAAAATCGCTCTGCAAATATATAGATAAATCAAAATCTTTAAAAAAACTTGTAATTTCTATTAATTTTTCTTTATTGCTGGAAGCAATTACTAATTTGTTATTTATGCAATCAATTTTATTCATAGTATAGTGGTAATAATTTTAGTATGAAAGATTCAGAAATATTTTACTAATATTTAGTTTCTTTATTAATGTTTTTTTGTTAAGTATAATTAGTATGATGTTTTGTATTTTTAAGTATACATACGAATACTCACATATAGTAATAATAGTTATTTTCATAACAATTAATGGAGCTGGGTGAATATGATTAATTCTTCAAGTAATAAAAAAATAAATATGCGTCATTTTTTAGAATTAAAAGATTTTAGCAAAGAAGAAATTATTTATGTATTAAATAGAGCTATTTTTATAAAAGATAAATTTAAAAAATATGAACCGCATATGCCGCTTCATGACAGAACTTTAGCTATGATTTTTGAGAAAGCCAGTACTCGAACCAGAGTATCTTTTGAAGCTGGAATTTATCAAATGGGAGGATGCGCTATTAATTTAACCTCTAATGACTCTCAACTTGGAAGATCAGAGCCTATTGAAGATACAGCAAGAGTAATATCTAGAATGGTCGATATTGTGATGATTAGAACATTTGAGCAAGAAAGACTGAAGCGTTTTGCTGCACATTCTAGGGTTCCTGTTATTAATGGTTTAACTAATGAATTTCATCCATGTCAAATATTAGCTGATATTCTTACATTTATAGAACATAGAGGTTCTATAGAGAATAAGAAAGTTGCATGGATAGGAGATGCTAATAATATGTCTTATACCTGGTTGCAAGCAGCAGAGATTTTAGGTTTTACTCTTCATATCTCTGCTCCTAATGGCTATAAAATGGAAAAAAATCGTATAGGTAATATTTCTGATAAGATTTTAAGGCAGTTTGACAGCCCTTATGAAGCTTGTAAAGGAGTAGATCTTGTAACAACTGATGTATGGACAAGTATGGGATATGAAGAAGAAAATATCATACGTCATAAAGCTTTTTCTGATTGGTGTGTTAACTCAAAAATGATGTCATCTGCTAATACAGACGCTTTGTTTATGCATTGTTTACCAGCACATCGTGGAGAAGAAGTAACAAATGATGTTTTAGAAGGCCCACAAAGTGTCGTATGGGATGAAGCTGAAAATCGTTTGCATATTCAAAAAGCTTTAATGGAATTCTTGCTTTTGGGAAAACTCTAATTTTAATGTATATAAAAACAGCTTATTACATGTAATAAGCTGTTTCGTATTTAATGGTGGGTGCTACAGGGATCGAACCTGTGACCTACGCCTTGTAAGGGCGCCGCTCTACCAGCTGAGCTAAGCACCCTATCATAAATTTCATACCAAATGATAGAAATTTAAAAAATGATTCTATATAAAGTAAATAATATCATATTTTTTATATTCATAACAAATATGATTAACAATGTTGTTAATTTACAGCTTCTTTTAATGTTTTCCCTGGTCTGAATTTTGGTACTCTAGTTTTTTTGATTTTAATAACTTCTCCAGTTCTTGGATTTCGTCCATTACGAGCTGCTCTTGTTGATACTGCAAAAGAACCAAATCCAACTAGAGTGAGTGTATCTCCTTTTTTCATAGTTTCTTTGATTACGTTTATAAAAGCATCAATCGCACGGTTTGCTGCAGCTTTAGAAATATCAGCACTAACAGCTATTTGATCGATAAGCTCGGTTTTATTCATATAAATATCCCCTAAGAATTGTTCCTAATTTTATAAAAAATAAATTGTTTATAACAAATTATATATCAACATTAAGCCTGTTACTAAAGATGATGTAATTAATAAAATTAAAGTGTTGTTTGGATAAACATATAAGCATACAATCAGTCTATTTAACAATAGTTTCTTTGACGTACGCTTTCGTACAAACATAAAGAACTAGCTACACTTACATTTAAACTTTCTACCGCCCCTAACATAGGTATATTAACTAAATAGTCACATGATTCTCTAGTTAGACGGCGCATACCTTTACCTTCAGACCCCAGTACCCATGCCATGGATTTAGTAGCATTTACTGTATATATATTGTTTACAGCATTTTCATCAGTACCAACTAGACATACATCCATATCTTTTAAATCTCTCAAAACTCTAGCGAGATTAGTTACCATAATATATGGTGTGATATCTGCTGCTCCAGATGATACTTTATAAACAATATCATTTATACTAGCTGATCTATTACGAGGAGCTATAACAGCATGTACACCAGCAGCATTAGCAGTTCTTAAACATGCTCCTAAATTATGAGGATCAGTAACTCCATCAAGGATTAGCAATAAAGCAGGTTCTTGAAGATCATCTAGAATTTCTTCTATATCATTAGGTAACTTGACTTCATTGCATATAGCTACTACTCCCTGATGTCTCATGCCACCAGTCATATTATCCAGTCTATTTGTTTCAACATGGCAAACTTTACAGCCAACATTATTTATTTTATCTAATAAAAAAATACTTCTTTTATCATGACGTTTGGCGTCAATATATATGGTTTTAATAGATTCAGGATAATGATGTAGTCTGGCAAGAATAGCATGAAATCCAGCTATAGTCTTTGTAGATGACATATATAAATTATCCTTGTTGTTAATAGTATTATTTAACTAACCCCAGTACAACTTGCCCTTGTTCTATATTCACAAGCTTAATAAGCACTCTGATTTTTCCACCTAAATTATATGATATTTTTGATTCTTTGTTATAAAAATAGTTCATATCTTTATCATATTTAAATTTTTCTTTTTTTAATTCTGATATATGTAGCATTCCGTCTATAAACATATTTTCTATATTTACAAACATACCATAATTTAGAATATTTGTTATAATTCCATTGAAAAATTTACCTTCATATTTTTTTAAAAAACTTAATAACATCCAATTATGAGCATATCTAGAAGCTTCATCTGCAGACCGCTCACAGATAGACATATCATTTCCAAACTTTATAAGTTCATCATTAGAAGTTCCATGCAATGGATTATGATTTGTCGAGTTAATTATTTTCTTTATCATCCTATGATTAAATAAATCCGGATACCTTCTAATTGGAGATGTGAAATGAGCATATAATTCATACGATAACCCAAAATGACCTATATTATGTATGCTATAAGATGCAGGCTGCATTGCCTGCAAACAGGCTAGTTGTATAATATTAAAGTTATTCCTATCTCTTATGTCTTCTAGAAAATTATTTATGCCTTGTGATGTAGAAAAATTATAATTATCTATTTTAATATTTTGAGTTGTTAGAAATTTAGTTAAGTTATTAACGGAGCTATTCGAAGGTTTGTCATGTACTCTATATAGACAGATATTTTTATTTATATAAATGAAGTGTGCTGCACAACTGTTTGCGGCTAACATGCATTCTTCAACTATTTTATTTGCAATATATCGTTCTTTTTTTACTACTTTTTCAATGTGTCCATTTTCTGAAAAAATTATTTTATTTTCTTGCATTTCAAATGCTATAGACCCTCTTAATTTTGAAGCTATCGAGAGAATATTATATGCTTGTTGAAGATTATCAATATTAACCTTAACATCATCGTCAATATTAATATTTTTATCAGATATAAACTTGTCTATACTGTCATAGCTCATTCTTGCTTTTGATTTGATAATTGCTTGATAAAATGAGTAATTTTTAACTATATGATCTTTATCTGATAGTATGCTTTCAGATACTGTAAATTGACAAACAAGCACTAATCTTTTTTCTTCAGGTATTAAAGAACAAATATTGTTTGATATTTTTTCAGGCAACATAGGAACAACATATTCTGGAAAATATATACTTGTCCCTCTCTCAAATGCCTCCTGATTTATTTCCATATCAGGTTTTACATATTCTGATACATCTGCAATAGCTACAAAAACTTCCCATGAAATTATTCCATTTTTATCAATTATTTTTTTGCAAAATAATGCATCATCAAAATCACGAGCATTTTCATCATCTATTGTAATAAATGGTAAACTCGTCAAATCAGTTCTATTTTTTTTAAAAGAGCTTATATCATTTGTGATGCTTTCTAATTCTTCAAATATTTTTTCATTGAAAGAATTTCTGATATGAAATTTTTCTAAAGAAACTTTAGTTCCTATCTTAGGATCATTGATATTACCGATATACTCTTTTATATTGCCTACGGCTAATGAATAAACTGATGGTTGTTTTATTATATCAATAATAACCACTTGACCCTCTGATAAATTTTTATCAGGCAATATAATTTTATTATTGTATTTTGGTTCTATAGGTATTAAATAAAAATTATTTTCTCTTTTGATAATTTTACCTATTATATTTTTAGATGAGCGTTCTAACACTTCTAAAATTTTCCCTTCTGTACAATTTAAGGTTTTGTTATATTTTACTTTTTTTACTTGTACATGATCGCCATGAAAGACTTTGCGCATTTCCTTGTGATTTATAAAAATTTTCTCACTGTTTGTTGATAGAACACCAGTGCCGTCATTTTTAAGTGTAACTTTACCTGTTAAAACAATATTGTTTATATTTATTGATATATATCCTAAATTATCAATAACAATCTGCTCATCCTTTTGCATAGCAGCTAGACGTCTTTTCAGGCTAGTAATAGTTTTCTTTTGTTTTATTTGTAATAAATTTGCTATATCTAGTTCATTTAATTTTTTATTGTGTTTTCTTATGCAAGAAACAATTTCTTCTCTCGAAGGTAAATTATGATCAAACCAGTTTGGAATTGTTTCATTTAATTTAATATTATTTTTTTCTAATTTTGCCAAAGTAATTATTTCCGTATATAATCCGTAACGTTATATGTAACATTATCAATGTTAATCTAAAACAAATTTATGCCCAGGTGGCGAAATTGGTAGACGCGCATGGTTCAGGTCCATGTACTTACAAGTATGGAGGTTCAAATCCTCTTCTGGGCACCAATGTTAGGTGAAATTTGTAATAGATATTATTTCATTATAAGATAGTTTTTTAGAAAAAAGTTATAAAAACCACCTTATTTAGTTATTTTGTTAAATATTATATTGATTTTAGTATTGTTTTTGCTTAGACTATCTTAAATATTGAGATGGCGCATTAGCTCAGTCGGTTAGAGCGACGGAATCATAATCCGCAGGTCCCCTGTTCGAGTCAGGGATGCGCCACCATTTTTCTTTTCTATGAATTGAAATAATTTTTCAATAGCTTATTAGACACTTGAGTTTCTAAAGATAGTGATTCTGAAAGACCTATGTATTTTCTTGGCTCCAGTGTTAATAAATATGATTTTTCTTCTTTTGGCAAATCAAGATTTTTGATAAATTCTCTGAGAGACTCTTTATTAATTCCTCTTCCTCTAGTTAGGGATTTTAATTGTTCATATGGTTTAGGTAAACCATGTTTTCTCATTATTGTTTGTATTGGTTCAGCTAATATTTCCCAACAGTTATCTATGTCATTGTCGATGTTGGTTTTATTGATTTCTAATTTATTTAAACCTCTAATACATGATTTCCAAGATACTAAACAATATCCTAGTGCTACTCCTATGTTTCTGAGCACAGTAGAATCAGTCAAATCTCTTTGCCATCTAGATACTGGTAATTTATCTGACATATGTCTTAAAATACAATTTGCCATTCCTATATTACCTTCTGAGTTTTCAAAATCAATAGGGTTCACTTTATGAGGCATAGTTGATGAACCGACCTCACCTTCTTTTAAAATTTGCTTAAAATAACCTAAAGATATATATCCCCAAATATCTCTATCTAAATCAAGTATTATCGTATTTATTCTGCTAATACTATCAAACAACTCTGCTATCCAATCATGAGGTTCTATTTGTGTTGTGTGAGTGTTTTGTATTAAGCCTAACTTATTTATAACATCACAGCTCAAATTAGGCCAATTTATGTTTGGATATGATGATATATGTGCATTATAGTTGCCAGTAGCACCATTAAGTTTAGCTAAAATTTTTACAGATTTAATTTTTGTTAAAGCTATTTTTAATCTTATTACAACATTAGCAAATTCTTTTCCTATTGTAGTAGGACTTGCTGGCTGACCATGTGTCCTAGAAAGCATAGGTTGATTAGAATATTTTTTTGCTAATTTTTCTAAGTTATCTATTAAGTGTTCTAAAACAGGAACTAATATCTTTTCTCTAGTTCTTAGTAGCATTAAAGCGTGAGATGTATTATTAATATCTTCAGATGTGCATGCAAAATGAATAAATTCTGAAACTTTATCAAAGTTTGCTATAAAAGATATTTTTTCCTTTAACCAATATTCAACTGCTTTCACATCATGGTTAGTGGTTTTTTCTATTTTTTTTATATCATCAGCATCTTTTACTGAAAAGTTTTTTATTAAATCATTAAGTTTTTTGTGTTCTTCATCTGAAAAACGTTTAATTTCTGGTAAATTATAATTTGATAAAGCAATTAACCAATTGATTTCTATTTCTACCCTATGTGCCATGAAAGCATACTCAGAAAGAAATGGTCTTAACTCATTTACAGAAGAAGCGTATCTTCCATCTAGGGGAGATAAAGCATTAAGTTTTTCTAACATGGTTATTAACTCTCTTATTAATTATAACTAATAAATTTAAAAAAATACTACAATTATATAACACAAAACTAGTTAACAAATGATACCACCACCTAAGCATACATCATTGTCATATATAACTAAAGATTGTCCTTTTGTTATTGCCCATTGTGGTTCAAAAAAAGTAATTAATGCCTTTTCATTACCAATAAATTTAATTTTACATTTGGCTTCGGATTGTCGATATCTAGATTTTGATGAATAGTCATTTTGCTCTACTTTATCTGGAGGAAAACCATTTATCCAACTAATATCATTTATTTCTAATGTTTTAGAGTAAAGCATTTTATTATCATGATCTTGTACAACATAAATAATATTTTTATCTAAATCTTTTTTAAATACATACCAAGGATTTTTTTGTGAAGAGAATCCTTTTATTCCACCTAATCCCAATCCCTTTCTCTGTCCAATAGTATAAAAAAATACGCCTTTATGAGTTCCTATTTCTTTTCCATCAATTGTTAATATTGGACCTTCTTTTTCTTTTATATACTTGTTTAAAAAATCAGCAAATGGTCTTTCTCCAATAAAACAAATGCCAGTAGAGTCTTTTTTTAGAAGCATTATGTAAACCTATTTTCTTTGCTATTTCTCTAACTTGGGTTTTATATAAGTTTCCTATAGGAAAAATAGCACTAGAAAGTTGATTTTGATTTAACTTATATAAAAAATAGCTTTGGTCCTTATTTGAATCAACAGCCTTCAGTAATTGGAATTTATTATTTTCATTTTTTATTCTAGCATAATGTCCAGTAGCTATTTTTGTAGCGCCAATTTTTAAAGAATGCTCCAAAAAAGCTTTAAACTTTATTTCTGAATTACATAAAATATCTGGATTTGGAGTTCTGCCCATAGAATATTCTTGAAGAAATATAGAAAAAACTTTTTCTTTATATTCTTTAGCAAAATTTATATATTCGAAATCTATTCCAATTAAATCAGCTACACTTGCTGCATCTAATAGGTCTTCTTTGATATTACAAAATGAGTCGTTACTATCATCTTCCCAATTTTGCATAAATAACCCAACTACTTTATAACCTTGTTCTTTCAAAATAAAAGCAGCAACAGAAGAGTCAACTCCACCAGACATTCCAAGTACTACTAACTCTTTATATGTTTTTTTTGCCATAGAGCCTTTAGTTAAAAGCTATTGAAATACTTTATTAAAAAATAAAGACACTCTATATAAGATGTCTTTATTTTTATTGAATTATAAAAAACTAATCATGTGTTTGTGATAAGTATTGGCGACGAGTACGAACTGCACTAGCTAATCTATTAAGAACTTCAACAGTAGTATCCCATCCTATACAAGCATCTGTAATACTTTTACCATAAACTAAATCTTTTCCAGGTATAAAATCTTGACGTCCAGCTTCTAAGTAGCTCTCAATCATAATTCCAAATATTCTTGACTCACCATTTTCAAGCTGTTTGCATATATCTTCAATTACTAATGGTTGATTTTCTGGTTTTTTATTACTGTTTGAATGACTTGCATCTATCATTAACCTAGAGGCTAAACCAGATTTGCCCATTTCTTCGCTTGCTTTTTGAACACTAATGGCATCATAATTAGGTTCTGTACCACCTCTCAAAATTATGTGGCAATTTTCATTACCATCTGTAGATACTATTGCGGAATGCCCGCCTTTAGTAACAGAAAGAAAATGATGTGGCTGAGAAGCTGTTTTAATTGCATCAATTGCTATTTTAATATTTCCATCAGTTCCATTTTTAAATCCTACTGGGCAAGATAACCCAGATGCTAATTCACGATGAACCTGACTTTCAGTGGTTCTTGCACCTATTGCTCCCCAAGAAACTAAGTCTGCTATATATTGTGGTGTAATCATGTCTAGATATTCACATCCAGCTGGTAATCCTGATGAATTTATTTCTAATAGTAAAGATCTAGCTAACCGTATTCCTTTGTTAATGTTAAAACTAGAATCCAAATCAGGATCATTTATTAATCCTTTCCAGCCAACTGTAGTACGTGGTTTTTCAAAATAAACCCTCATTACTATTTCAAGTTCTGATTTTAAGCTTTTTCTTATTTCACTTAGTTTTTTTGAATACTCAGTAGCAGCTTTTACATCATGTATTGAACAAGGACCTACTACAATAACTAGTCTATCATCAACACCATACAATATCTTATGAATTGCATTTCTTGCAGAATGAACCGTTTCTGAAGCTTCACGAGTACACTCCAGCTCTTTCATTACATTTGCAGGTGGATTTAATTCTTTAATTTCACGGATACGAATATCATCGGTATTATAAGTCACTATGCTACCTCACAGAACTGTTATATAATTTCAAAAGTCAAATAAGTTTTTTATCTAACCGCTAATACAAAAATAATTAATATTCTTTCTTATACAAATAAAAGTTTTTGATTAAATAAATATTTATGTCATCGATAATAAGCAATATAATTATTTTTTGCAAATCTTTGATGTTAAGAATTACTTGTACCACCTACTGTCAACCTATCTATAAGTATTGTTGGCATTCCAACTCCAACAGGAACACTTTGTCCATCTTTACCACAAGTACCAACTCCAGAATCAAGCTTTAAATCATTTCCAATCATTGATATTTGATTCATTACTTCTGGACCACTACCTATCAAGGTTGCACCTTTTATAGGTTTAGTTATTTTTCCATCCTCTATCATATATGCTTCAGATGCAGAAAAAACAAATTTACCGCTAGTTATGTCAACTTGCCCTCCAGAAAAATTAGCAGCATAAACACCATAATTTACAGATGAAATGATCTCTTCTGGATGGAATGAACCAGATAACATATAAGTGTTTGTCATTCTTGGTAATGGTATATGAGCAAAAGATTCTCTTCTACCGTTACCTGTTGGTTGCATTTTCATTAATTTTGCATTCATTATATCTTGCATATAATTACACAAAACTCCATCATCAATTAAAACATTGCTTTTTGTAGAATTACCTTCATCATCAACATTTAGAGAACCTCTTCTTCCTTCAATCGTACCATTATCTATTACAGTAACACCTTTACTAGCAACTTTTTCACCAATTTTGCCAGAAAAAACGCTTGATCCCTTACGGTTGAAGTCTCCTTCTAATCCATGGCCTACCGCTTCATGTAATAAAATACCTGGCCACCCATTTCCTAATACTACTTTCATTTCTCCAGCAGGAGCTTCTTTAGCTTCTAAATTTGTTAAGGATTCTTTTATTGCTTGATCTACATAAGAACTTAGTATTTCATCAGAAAAAAAAGAAAAATCAGATCTTGACCCTCCTCCAGCATGTCCTGTTTCTCTACGACCATTATCTTCAGCAATGACGGTCAATGACAATCTAACTAATGGTCTTACATCAGCAACAAGTTTTCCATCACTGGCTGATACAAGTATAACCTCATACATAGCTGATAAATTAGCCATAACCTGTGTTATTTTATGACTACTTTTTTTAGCCATCTTTTCAATTTTTTCTAGTAACCGTACTTTGCTATCAGCTGTTAATGTATCCAATGGGTTTATAGGCTGATATAAATTATATTGATAATTAAATGGTAAAGTTATCTTTTCGTGATGCTTTGAGCCAGATCTAGCTATATTACTAACTATTTTTGATGATTTTATAAGAGAGTCTAGAGATATTGAGTCTGAATATGCAAAAGCAGTTTTTTCTCCACTAATAGCTCTAACCCCAACTCCCTGATTAATGGCAAAATTTCCATTTTTTACAATTCCTTCCTCTAAACTCCAACTTTCTTTTATAACATATTGAAAATATAAATCAGCATAATCAACTTTATTAGAAAGTATAGTGCCCATAGCCTTATCTAAACTTAGTTCATTAAGGCCAAATGGATCTAAAAGAGTTTTTTGTGCAATATGTAAATTATTGTTTCGAAGATTATTTATTTTCATATATGATTCTTATCTGTATTGTAGTTATTACAATTAATATTTTTATATTACTATAACAGACTAGTAATATATTTTTTAGTTTGACTTGAGTGTTCTAAAATCAAAACACTGTTTTAAGTCATAAAAATTGCGATCATTGAATGATCTTACTTTTAAGTAATATTAGATATTTTAAAATTTTATTATTTAACGTAGTTCAATAAGTTTGTAACAATAATAAATTTCTCTACCTTAATAGGTTCACCTTATTAATTATTTATGATTGATAATCTAGAATTAGTATTGATAATAATATTTCATTGAATATTTAACTTTAATTAACAATAAACAAAACAAATATGCTACCAGTAAAAAAGTTTAAAAAACCAATAACTATAAATCGCTTTGATTATAGAGAATTTCCTTTTTTCATACAAAAAGTTGATTTGCAAATAAATCTTGATGAAAATTGTACTATAGTTACAAATACAATGGAAATACAAAGAAAAATAAAATTTCAGGATGATGACTTATATTTAAATGCAGATTTTAATGAGTTAGCATTAATAGATATCATTCTTAACAAGAAAAAACTAAGTAAGGATAATTATATAGTACAAAAAGATTTTTTGCTTATAAAACAATTTCCTGATTCTGGGACTTTAACAATAATAACAAAATGTTTTCCATCAGAAAATTTAACTATGATGGGCTTGTACTTATCTAATAAAAATTTTATCACTCAGTGTGAGCCAGAGGGATTTAGAAAAATAACTTGTTTCCCAGATAGACCTGATGTAATGTCGAAATATTTAGTTACATTAATTGCAGATGCAAAATACTCTACATTACTTTCTAATGGCAATTTAATAAGTAAAAAAATATTACCTGATGGAAAAAAGGAAGCCATTTGGGAAGATCCTTTTCCAAAGCCTAGTTATTTATTTGCATTAGTCGTTGGTGAATTTTCATGTTTAGAAAAAAAATTAAAACAATTGATGGCAAAGTAGTAACTTTACAAATTTATAGTGATCCAAAATTCCAAAATAAAACAGAATGGGCAATGTATTCGCTAGTAAAAGCTATCAGATGGGATGAGTATAGATATAATCTAAAATTAGATTTGGATCAATATATGATAGTAGCTGTCAATGATTTTAATATGGGAGCTATGGAAAATAAAGGTTTAAATATTTTTAATTCATCATACATATTGGCAGATGAAAATACGGCCACAGACTCTGATTATGAAAATATAATTACTGTAATAGGTCACGAATATTTTCATAATTGGACAGGGAATCGAGTTACATGCAGAGACTGGTTCCAATTAAGTTTAAAAGAGGGCCTTACTGTTTTTCGTGAACAAGAGTTTTTTAGTGATGTTATGTCTGATTTAGTTAAAGATGAAGAAACAAAACTAACTATAAAAGCTGTAAAGCGTATTGATGATGCTATAAATTTAAGGTCAAATCAATTTCCAGAGGATTCTGGTCCTATGGCACACCCTATACGCCCTGATAATTATCAAGAAATAAGTAATTTTTATACTGCTACTATTTATGAAAAAGGATCAGAAATAATTAGAATGCTAAATAATATCTTAGGTTATGAAAATTTTTTAAAAGGTATTAATAAATATTTTAGTCTTTATGATGGTAAAGCAGTAACATGCGATGATTTTTTAAATGTTATGCAATCTATATATAAAGAAAGAGAATTTAATTCAATCAATAATAAAAATTCCGATTTCAGCATATTTAAGAATTGGTATAAACAAGCAGGCACTCCTACTATTAATGTAGTTATAAAATATGATGAAAATAAAAATACATGCACAGTTATACTTAATCAAGAATGTGATTTTGTTGGGATAGAAAACAATAAGCAGACTTTTTTTAAAGAAAAAAAACCTTTCCATATACCTTTTGCTATTGGTTTTTTAGATTACAACGGAAATAGTATAAATTTAGTATTAGAAGACGATAATAAAAATTATTACAATACTAAAGATACTTTTATTCTTGAACTATATAAAAAAACTCAAAGCTGGACTTTTAAATCTATAAATAATCATCCTATTCCTTCCTTATTGAGAAATTTTTCAGCACCAGTTAAAGTGAATTATAAATATAGCACCAATGAACTATATATATTAGCTAACCATGACAGAGATTATTTTGCTCGTTGGGAAGCTCTTCAAGAGTTAAGTATTCGCAAAATACTAGAAAATATGACAAATAGTTCTAATTTAAGAATTAATGAAGAATATTTTGAAACTTTTAAAAAAATAATATCAAACAAAAACCTAGATAATTCCTATTGTGCAAAACTCTTAACTATTCCTAATGAGAGTATATTATTCAATCATGTAAAAATCATAGATCCTATTTTAATAACAGAAACTCGTTACGGATTAATTAAAACAATAGGATATGAATTGTCAGACTACTTTTTGTCTAAGTTAGAAAAGCTTGAAAATGAAGAAATAGTTACTTCAGAAATATATGATCCTAGATTAGCAAACAATCGTTTATTAAGAAACTTGATTATAAAATATCTTCTAGCAAGTGGGAATAATTATATTGAGGAAAAAATTGAAAACTACTTCTATACTTCTAAGAATATGACAGATTCTATTGCGATGCTATCGAATTTATTAATTTTGGGAGATGAAAATAAAGCAAATAAAGCAAAATTATATTTTTATAATAAATGGAAAAACAATAATTTAGTAATAGATAAGTGGTTTGCAATACAATCTTCCTCAAGATGTACTGGAATTAAAGAAATTAAATGTTTGATGAAACATCCTGATTTTTTTCCTCAAAACCCAAATAGAGTAAGATCATTAGTTTTCCAATTTTGTTTCAAAAATTATTTACATATGCATAAAAATGATGGCTCAGGATATCAATATTGGGCTGAACAAGTCATTAATCTAGATAAGATAAACCCAGAAGTTGCAGCTAGATTAGCTAGAGCATTAGATAATTGGTATTGTTTTACCCCTGAATTAAAATCTCAAATGTATGATGCTATTGAGATTGTTTACAAACGTGATGATTTATCAAGAAATACTTTTGAAATTGTTTCAAAAGCCTTGAATATTTTTTAAGGAGAATTATTTGAATAATATAACTCTATCAACTTTTTTAAAAAAACAACTTGATTGTTCTAAGATAGATAAAAATTTATTAGTTTTGTTAAATACAATTACTAATTCTTGCAAAAAGATTAATTCTATTATTAGAAATGGGAATGAATATGATATTTTTTCTGAATCTAATACTATTAATGTGCAAGGAGAACAACAAAAAAAATTAGATATTATTGCTAATGAATTAATTATAAAAGATTCAGAATGTATATCTTGTTTAGCAGGGATAGCTTCTGAAGAAGTAGAAACAATATATGAAATACCAAATGCATATATTAGAGGTGATTATTTATTATTATTTGATCCTTTAGATGGATCGTCAAATATAGATGTAAACATATCTATTGGCACAATATTTTCTATATTAAAAACAGATGATAATGATAATAGTATTACAGAAAAAAGTTTTCTACAAAAAGGAAAAAAACAAATTGCAGCAGGTTATATAATATATGGACCACAAACTAATTTAGTTTTATCTATTGGAGATGGAGTTTTATCTTTTATTTTAGATAGTTATAATGAATGGGTATTAAAAGAAGAAAAAATTACCATACCTGTACATAGCTCAGAATTTTCAATAAATGCTTCTAATATGAAGCTTTGGGATTCTAGAATAAAACAATATATAGAAGATTGCCTTATGGGAACTGACGGTCCATTAAAAAAGAAATATAATATGCGATGGGTTGGATCAATGGTTGCTGATATTCATAGAATCTTGAGAAGAGGTGGAATATTCCTATATCCCAAAGATTCAAATTCAATTAATGGTAAACTGAGACTTATGTATGAAGTTAACCCAATGAGTTTTTTAATTGAACAAGCTGGAGGATTAGCAACCAGTGGTACAGAATCTATTTTAGAAATAGAACCAAAGGAACTACATCAAAGAATTGGTGTGGTTCTAGGTTCAAAAGCAGAAGTAGAAATTATAAAAAAATATTATCAATAATACAATGAGTAGCGTGATATCCCTATTAAAATATCACGCTACTTGCCAATTATGCACAATTAATTAATGCTTTCTATTCTTAATCTAGTCACTTTTGATTGTACTACAGGCAAAGATTCAATCTGTTTAATAGCCTGATTAATATTTCTTTCTATAGATTCATGAGTGATGAATATAATATCTGCTTCATTTTTACTATTAGAACATATTTCTTGTATCATAGAACCAATAGATATGTTAGAAACAGCTAAGATTTTCGATATTTCAGAAAGAACTCCAGGTTGGTCGATAACTCTTAATCTTAGATAATACGATGTAGAAATTAACTCTATTGGTAAAATACGAGCATCTGATAAAGCATCTGCCTGAAATGCTAAATGTGGAACTCTATTACCTGGATCAGCTGTTTGAAGCCTTGTTACATCTACTAAATCAGCGATAACAGCTGAAGCTGTGGGTTCACCACCTGCCCCTTGTCCGTAATATAGTGTTGGGCCAACAGCATCACCTTTTACAAATACTGCATTCATAGCCCCTTCTACACTAGCTAATAAACAAGATGATGATATTAAAGCTGGATGAACTCTTAATTCAATACCATCTGCTCTATATTTGGTTATAGCTAATAATTTTATACGATAACCTAATTTTTCTGCATAAGTTATGTCTTCTGAAGACAATTGAGAAATACCTTCAATATAAGCACTCTGGAATTGAACAGGAATACCAAAAGATAATGAAGCTAACAATGTTAATTTATGAGCTGCATCTACTCCTTCAATATCAAAAGTTGGATCAGCCTCTGCATATCCAAGTTTTTGTGCTTTAGATAACACCTCTTTAAATGGCAATCCAGTACTTCTCATTTCAGATAATATAAAATTAGTAGTGCCATTAATAATACCAGCTATAAATTTTATGCGATTAGCAGTTAAACCCTCTCTAATTGCTTTTATAATTGGTATTCCTCCAGCAACAGCTGCTTCAAAAGCTACTATTACTCCCTTGGATGAAGCTTTTGCAAAGATTTCATTTCCATGTTTTGCTAGCATAGCCTTATTGGCAGTAACTACATGTTTGCCATTATCGATAGCTTCTCTTACTAAATCTAAAGCTATAGTATCACCACCTATCAATTCAACAACTATATCAATATTTGGATCCCTTACTATATCGTAAGCATTTTGAATAACTTCAGTCTTGCCATTGACCAAAGAACGAGCATGATCTACATTCAGAGTAGCAATTTTAGAAATTTCTATATTTCTACCAGCACGTCTTGCTATTTCTTTTGCATTTCGATCTAAAACAGTCCAAGTGCCACTACCTACGACACCCATACCAAGCAGGCCAACTTTTATAGAATCCATTAACACCACCATTTTGTTAAAATATATATAACCACATCAATTCAAACTAAATAATAACATGAGCTTATTCATATTGTAATATACTTATCAAAGACATAATTATTATTATTTAGTATACATAAATATATAATTATTTACCTTTATGATTAAATTACATTTTTTATAAAAAATAATTAAACCATTGTTTAATAAAAAAGGATTTCCATTTGAAGTTATATTTAGAAAATATAGAATCTGTAAATATAATTGATTCTTATGGCAATGGTTTTATAACCGTTAATAAAGAAAAATATATTGGCTCAATTTTCTTTGGAAAAAAGGGAAATGTAAGGAATTGGGAAATAAATAAACATATTGATATAACATCAGAAAAAATTATGTTGTTATTGAATAGTTTTTGTAATGATGTTGATAAGCAAAAGAAAGTAGAAATAAATCATAATGAATATTTACCTGAATTCTTATTAATAGGAACTGGAAATTCTTATGAAATTATAGATAATGATGTATTATTGCCACTATATAAAATGGGCATTAGCGTAGAAATTATGAATACTAGATCAGCAATATATACTTATAATATGTCAATATTGAATAATAGAGATGTTATATTTGCTGCTATTCCTATGAGGGATAATATTTAAAGTTATGGATAATTTTATTATAAAACCAGCTCCAAAATTTCAAGAAGATAGCACATTAGGTGTAATTAAACTAGATGATTATCTTCATAGAAAAAACTTAATATTGTTTTTTTACCCTAAAGACAACACACCTGGTTGCACTAAGGAAAACCTTGAGTTTAAAGATTTATATAGAGAATTTTCTATAAGGAATACAGAAGTTTTGGGAGTATCCAGAGATAGTATTAAGTCACATGAAAATTTCAAATCAAAATTTTCATTACCATTTCCTCTTATATCTGATCAAAATCAAAATATATGCTCTCTATATAATGTTTTAAAAAAGAAGAATATATATGGAAAAACTGTATTAGGTTTAGAAAGAAGCACTTTTCTAATTAATACTGAAGGTAATATTATAATGGAATGGCGTAAAATCAAGGTTGATAATCATGCTACGCAAGTATTAGATTTTCTGGATAAAACATTAACTAATAAATAGTTTTTATATCATTAATATGAAATTACCAGTTATTGGAATAACCATGGGCGATCCATTTGGAATCGGACCTGAAATTATTGTAAAATCATTTTTAGCTAAATTCTTAGTGCCAACAGTTGTTTATGCTGACCCTTACATTATTAGCAAAGCAGCCAAATTAATAGGAAAGAAAATAAATATTAGGTTATTAAAATCTAATGAACTTTTTTCTAATAATTTAATTGCTGATAGCTCCTATCTAAATATTATTAATTGTTACGAAATAAAACCAGATGATTTTAAACCATCAACAGTTAGTGAAATAGCAGGAATTTCTTCGTACAACTGTATTAAAAATGCAGTTAGTGATGCTCTATCTAGCAAAATAAATGCAGTAGTAACGTGTCCTATAAACAAAGAATCTTTTGCTAAAGCTAATATAAATTTTCCAGGACATACAGAATTATTAGCTAAATTAACTAATAGCAAAAAATTTAATATGATGATGATTAATGATTCTTTAAGAATTATCTTAGTTACGATTCATTTGCCACTATCCAATGTAAGTAATAGCATAAGTATTTCATCAGAGTTGAATTCCATAAAAATGGCATATAATGCATGTAAAATGCTTGGCATTGAAGATCCTCGTATAGCTGTAGCTGGACTTAACCCACATGCTGGGGAAAATGGCAAATTCGGTATTGAAGAAATTAAATTTATTAATCCAGCCATAACTAAAGCTAGAAATGAAGGTATAAATGTATCTGGTCCATGGCCTGGAGATACGGTCTTTATGCAAGCAAGAACCGGTAAGTTTGATATAGTAGTTGCACAATATCATGATCAAGGATTAATTCCAATAAAATATTTAGGTATAGATAGCGGTGTTAATATAACACTAGGATTACCAATAATCCGAACTAGCGTTGATCATGGAACAGCTTTTGATATTGCTTGGAAGGAAGGCACAGCAAGCCCAGATTCTTTATTAAATGCTATTAACGCAGCAGTAGATATATTCAAATCTACTACTAAATAGACGAGGTATTAGCAAAATTCAAAAATCTTGTTGTAGGCCCTTGGAATGTTAATTTAATAGTACCAATAGGACCGTTCCTTTGTTTTCCTATAATAATTTCTGCTATTCCTTTTTCTTGCGAATCAGGATTATATATTTCATCTCTATATATAAATAAAATTAAGTCAGCATCCTGTTCAATCGCACCTGATTCTCTTAGATCACTCATAACAGGTCTTTTGTTTTGTCTTTGCTCTAAACTACGATTTAACTGTGATAAAGCTATTAATGGGCAATTTAATTCTTTTGCTAGACCTTTCAATGAACGGCTAATTTCAGAAATTTCTGTAGCCCTATTTTCCTCACCATTGCCAGACATCAGTTGCATATAATCTATTATAATTAATCCTAGCTGTCCACATTGGCGTGATAGTCTTCTAGTTTTAGCTCTGACTTCCATCACATTCAATGCAGGAGATTCATCTATATAAAGTTGGGCATCTTGCATACTTTGTATAGCATTAGTTATCTTTGGCCAATCTTCTTCTGTTAATCTACCTGTACGAATTTTATGCTGATCTATTACTCCAATAGAACCAAGCATTCTCATAGCCAATTGAGTGGCACTCATTTCCATGGAAAAAATAGCTACTGGCAAACCATGCTCTATTGAAACATATTCTCCTATATTCATAGAGAAAGCAGTTTTACCCATAGATGGGCGACCAGCCACAACAATTAAATCACCAGGTTGCAAACCAGATGTCATTTTATCTAAATCTATAAAGCCAGTAGGAACTCCAGTAATATCAGAATTGCTATCACGACTATATAATTCATCTATTCTTTCTACTACTTGCGATAATAGAGGCTGTATTTCTTGAAAACCAATAAAATTAGATATCCGATCTTGTGCTATTCTAAAAACCTTAGCTTCTGCCTCATCTAATATTTGTTTGGCATCTTTTCCTTTTGTATTTAAAGCATTCTCTGATATTTCTTCTGATATGCTAATTAATTTTCTTAAAATAGCACGTTCACGAACTATTTCTGCATATCTACGTATATTTGCAGCAGAAGGTGTATTGTGAGCCAATGCATTAAGATATTCTATACCACCTACATCTTCTGATTTTCCAGAATTTAACAATGAATCATTAATTGTAATAATATCAACAGGACGGTCAGCACTGATTAATTTTTCTATATGTTTCCATATAATCTTATGCTCATTTTTATAAAAATCTTCTTCTTTTATAACATCAGATACTTTATCCCAAGTACTGTTATCTATAAATAATCCACCCAATACAGACTGTTCTGCTTCTATAGAATGAGGTGGAGTACGTAGATAATCTAAATCTTTTGATTTATTATTCATAATTATTTCATTGAAAAAAAATCATATTACCAATTATGGTTTTTGGATTTAAAATTTTAATGTATAAGAATTTGAATTAAATCAAATTCTTATACAAGAAATAAATTAAGAATTTTCTTTAGAAACTAATATAGTTATTTCAGAAACTACATCAGGATGCAGTTTTATTTTAGCTGAAAATTCACCAATTGTTTTTATATGCTCGACTGATAAATTTATTTGAGATTTATTAATATCAAAACCAGATTTTTTTAAATGCTCAGATACATCGGAATTAGTAACAGAACCAAAAAGTCTTCCATCAACACTTGATTTCTGATGTATAAGTAATTGGAAACCAGATAATTTAGTACTAATATCCATGGCAGTATTAAATTTATCTAATTGTATTTGTTCCAGTTCTATTCTTTTATCTTCAAATTCTTTTATAGCATTTTTTGTAGCACGACGCGCTATTTTCTTAGGAATTAGGTAATTTCTTGCATATCCATCTTTAACACGAACTACATCCCCTAAATTACCTAGCGATGACACTTTTTCTAATAAAATAATTTCCATATTAACTCATATCTATTTATGATTATCTGTATAAGGCAATAATGCTAAAAAACGTGCTCGTTTAATAGCAATTCCCAATTGACGTTGATATATAGCTTTTGTGCCAGTAAGACGTGCTGGAATTATTTTGCCATTTTCTTGTATAAAATCTTTTAAGATGTCCACATCCTTATAATCTATTTCTTCTACTTTAGCAGCTGTGAACCTGCAAAATTTACGACGTTTAAATAAAGGATTTTGTTGGACAAATTTGCGTTTTTCCTTAGGTTTTCGATAGAAAGACATTTTAATACCTTTAAATTATTTTGCAAATTATAAATAATTGTACAAATAAAAATTTTAATTATAACTAAATTTAATTTAGTCATCACTACTTGTTATTTTTTGCAAATGAAATCTTAGAATTACTGAATTTTTGTATATTGGAGCCAAAAAACCAGTCGCAAAAAATTCCTTATCGTATGGAGTTTTATCTAAAGATATGGCTAAAGTTCCCAAAGCAATAGCCTTAATTGTCAAATTAATATTACGTTCAATATTATATTCCAATACTTTAGAAAAACTACTTAAGGTCATTTCTAATACCGGAATTCCAGCATAATTATACCTTATAGAATCTCGATTTAGAATCCTTGCATTAAGACTAAGAAAATTCATAGAAGATAAACAAAAACTACTCTTCTATTATTTCTAACTCGTCTGTTGAAGAATTAGAAGACTCTTCTTTATCAACTGTTTTCATCATAATAGATGGCTCTGTCTCAGAATTTTTCTTTTTAATTATCATATGCCTTAAAATAGCATCATTATAGCGAAAAGAATTTTCCAATTCATCTAGAATACTTTGTGAACACTCAATATTTATACAAATATAATGCGCTTTTACTATTTTATTTATTTGATAAGCTAACTGACGCCTACCCCAATCTTCTACTCTGTGAATAATACCATTAGCTTCAGTAATAGTAGAAGTATATCTCTTTATCATCGCAGGAACCTGTTCACTTTGGTCTGGATGAACTATAAACACAATTTCATAATGTCTCATTATAATAAAACCCCTTATGGATGTTTAGAAAGTACCTTATACAGTAATTCAAAACAGCTAGATAAAAATATCTAGCAAGTAATAACAAACAGATAAAGCAATAAAAGTAATAATTATTTAAAATATTTACATCTAATCTAGATTATACACTTTTTTCAACCATAGCGTATGCTGAATGATTATGTATTGATTCAAAATTTTCTGCCTCTATTCTATATTTTTTTATATTTAAAAATTTTTTATCTATACTAGCAGCTAGATCACGAACCAAATCCTCAACAAATTTAGGATTTTCATAAGCATATTCTGTTACATATTTTTCATCAGGCCTTTTTAATAAAGACCATAACTCACAAGATGATTCTTTTTCAGCCAACACAATAAAATCTGACATTTTAATATCAGAATAATCATTAAAAACAAGTGATATTGTAATATTAGATCTTTGGTTATGAGCTCCATATGAAGAGATAGCTTTAGAACATGGACATAAACTTGTAACTGGAATTTGTATAATAAGCTCAAATTCAGTTTTTATTTTTTCAGTAGCTCTAACTATCCATTCAACTTTATAGTCCATTAGGCTTTTAGATTTTGATACAGGAGCTGTTTTTTCTATAAAAAAAGGAAAAGATAATGAAATATCGCCGTTAATAGCATTTAATAAAGTTAACATTTCCAAAGACATACTACCAAATAAAGCAGGAGTCAGTATTTTAGTTCGATAATTTTCTAATAAAACTATAAATCTAGACATATGGGTTCCTTTATCATTTTCTGATAGTGAAACAGTCATAGTCCAATTAGCTATGGTATTTTGAATTATAGAACTAGCATCTGAAATATTAGTTGGCAAGCAAATATTACGAATCCCAACACGCTTTATAGGAATTTTTCTAGCATCTACTAAGCTTTGTATATCTGGTATCACAGAATTTGTATTTATTTTGTTAATATCCATTTATTATATAATCAGTTAATTAATTTTTTTTAATAAAATAAAGTATTTAATGAAATAATTTTATTAAGCTATAACAATAATTTATGAAAAGTAGATTTAATAGAAAGTTCTATTCCATTACTATCTAATCCTATTTCAGCAATTAATTGTTTAACATCCCCATGATCGATAAATCTATCAGGTATACCCAATTGAAGAACTGGAATATATAAATTATTTTCATGCAAAACTTCTAGTACCGCACTACCAGCTCCTCCCATTATAGAATTATCTTCTAAAGTAACAATAGCTCTATGAGTTTTAGATAAACTAATAATTAATTCTTTATCAATTGGCTTAACAAATCTCATATCAGCAATAGTTAAATTCATTGAATCAGCAACAATATTTGCTGTATTAAATAAAGTACCAAATACAAGAATAGCAATATTTTTACCAAATTTTCTAACTATTCCTTTACCAATATCTAAAGAATTTAATTCTTCATCAATATTTACACCAAACCCTTCACCTCTAGGATACCTAACAATCGCAGGACCATTATATAGATAACATGTAGTTAATAGTAAACGTTGTTCATTTTCATCAGAAGGTGTAGCGATTATTAAATTTGGGATACATCTTAAAAAAGATATATCATAATTACCAGCATGTGTAGCTCCATCAGCTCCCACTAAACCAGCTCTATCAACTGCAAAAGTTACATCTAGATTTTGAATAGCTACATCATGTACTAATTGATCATAACCTCTTTGTAAAAAAGTAGAATAAATTGCTACTACTGGTTTTAATCCATCACATGCCATACCAGCTGCAAATGTAATTGCATGTTGTTCTGATATGCCAACATCAAAATATCTACTTGGGAAAAGACTCTCAAATTCTACCAACCCACTACCTTCTCTCATAGCAGGAGTAATTATTATTAAACTATCATCATAGGTTGCCATATCACAAACCCAATTGCTAAAAACTTGAGTAAAAGTTTTATTGCAAGTTTTTTTTGATTTTATGATGCCAATATCTAAATCGAATTTGCTTGGACCATGGTATAATATAGGGTCTTTCTCAGCTAACTTATAACCTTTGCCTTTTTTTGTTACAATGTGCAAAAAATTTAATCCAGATTCTTGTTTGATGTTTCGCAACACATTAGCTAAATTAGTTACATTATGACCATCAATTGGCCCATAATATTTAAAACCAAATTCCTCAAAAAATGTCACAAAGCTAGTATTATTAATTTTTTGATGCTCAATATGTACTATATCATCAACAGCTTTAACATTAGCGTAAAAACGACCTTGCATTAAATTATTGAAATATTTATTCAAAGCTCCTACTGGTGGAGAAATAGACATATGATTATCATTAAGAATAACCAAAAGATTTATATCTTTCATTACACCAGCATTATTTATAGCTTCAAAAGCCATACCAGAAGAAATCGAACCATCACCAATTACTGCTATATGTTGTCTATTCTTTAATTTTTTTTGCTAGCTGCATAAGCCATTCCTAACGCAGCAGAAATAGAAGTGGAAGAATGAGCAGTACCAAAGGCATCATAACAAGATTCAGATCTATTTGGAAATCCAGATATCCCATACCTCTGGCGTAAAGTCCCCATTTTTTCTCTTCTTCCAGTTAATATTTTATGAGGATAAGATTGATGTCCTACATCCCAAATAATAATATCATTTGGTGTATCAAATACATAATGTAATGCTATTGTTAATTCTATAACTCCTAAACTAGATGAAAGATGCCCCCCAGTTTTAGAAACAATCTCCAAAACTTCTTGTCGTAATTCCTCAGATAACTTACTAAGACAATCAAAATTTAATTTTCTTAGATCAGATGGAAGATGAATATTATCTAATAATTTAGGAAACATAAATTTATTCTATAAGAGTTTTTAAATTTTTTATTAAAAATATTCTCTAGAGAGAATAAATAAAACAAATATATTATATTTTTGAGAAATAAACTTCACTAACTATAACAATATACAGAATTGCTAATTTTTTCAGATATTTTTCGATAAAAAAGTAAACAAATTTATTTTTTTTGATAAAATTAATTATATATTGTTGGTAATTAGCAAAATAGATGCAATATCCACTTATGAGTCTATAGATAGCAAATAACAAGTATTTCTAAAAAATAACTGTCATATAGGTACAAATTTATTCTTCACCTAATTCATTACTATCTAAAGGCTTAAGCAATTCACCATCTAATACTTTTATAGTTTCTTCAGCTTTTGCAATATGATTTTGACAAAAACGAACTAAATTGACACCACGACGATATAATGATAGCGAATCTTCTAAAGTTATATTTTCTTGTTCCATATTAGAAACTAGCATTTCTAACTCAAGCAGCGCTGTTTCAAAATCTAAATTTTTCATATTTTCCAATGAACTTGATGTATTATTTTTCATAGTGATCTCCGTAATATTTTTGCTTCTAACATTTAGTTTACAATTTATTTGCAAATATTATAGATAATAAATAAATATAAATAATTAGTTCAAAATTATAACGTTGGAAAGTTAGCATAAATTATATGCTAAATACAGATCATTTAAACTAAAAAAATGACAACATCTAACAATGTTCAAATCTGTAACAATACAATTGTTTCTTGGAACGTTTAAGAAATATAATTTAGCAAAGCTAAAATTACATAAAATATAAGACAAATTATATAGATTATTAAATCTGGTGGGCCCCCCGAGAGTCGAACTCGGCACCAACGGATTATGAGTCCGCTGCTCTAACCAGGCATGAGCTAGAGGCCCAGATAAACAACTATAAGGTATTTTTTTTAATTTTGCAATAAAAAATTTAACTTAATTATTATCTAAAAAACTTTTTAACTTTTCAGCTCTACTAGGATGTCTTAGTTTCCGTAACGCTTTAGCTTCAATTTGTCTAATTCTTTCTCTTGTAACATCAAATTGTTTACCTACTTCCTCCAATGTTTGATCTGTATGCATTTCAATACCAAACCTCATTCTTAAAACTTTAGCCTCTCTAGGAGTCAAAGAATCTAATACTTCTTTAACAATATTCTTCATAGAACTATGTAAAGCAGAATCAGAAGGAGCTAAAGTGTTAGTATCTTCTATAAAATCACCTAAATGAGAATCGTCATCTCCTATTTGAGTTTCCATTGATATAGGTTCTTTAGCTATTTTAAGAATTTTCCTAATTTTATCCTCTGGAATATCCATTTTTTTGGATAAAACTGAAGGATCTGGCTCTAAACCGGTTTCCTGCAAAATCTGACGGCTAATACGATTCATCTTATTTATTGTTTCTATCATATGTACCGGAATCCTGATAGTTCTAGCTTGATCTGCTATAGAACGTGTTATAGCTTGCCTTATCCACCAGGTAGCATATGTAGAAAATTTATATCCTCTACGATACTCAAATTTATCTACAGCCTTCATTAGGCCAATATTACCTTCTTGTATTAAATCTAAAAATTGTAAACCTCTATTCGTATATTTTTTAGCTATAGAAATAACTAGACGCAAATTAGCTTCAGTCATTTCTTTTTTTGCTTTAAGAGATTTATTCTCTCCAGTTGTCATTTGTTTATTGATTTCTTTAAATTCTTGAATTGGTAATACAATTCTCTCCTGAATTTCCAATAATTTTTTTTGCTTATTTTGTATAAGCAAAACTAATGGTTCTAATGCTTGAAAATATTTACTATTAATTATAGGCTCTGCAAACATCCATTGAGTATTAGATTCATTTCCTATAAAACACTGAAGAAAAAGTTCTCTTGGCATGCCAACCTTATCTACACATATATTTATTATAGATTTTTCTACAGACCTTATTTCTTGCATATGAGATCTAATTGAGTCAGCTAACTTAGCTATCATTTTAGCATTAAATCTTACACCCATTAATTCTTGTTGTATCAAATTTTTTGCTTCTAAATAATCTTCAGAGTTATATCCATTTTCTACATAAGCTTTTTGCATTTTTTTAAAATGACTAGTAACGGCTGAAAATTTTTCTAAGCTTTTTGTACGCAACTCCTCTAATTGCTTTGCAGACATTATACCCGATGACATATCTAGCAATTCTTCATTTTCTGAAAGATGAAAACTTATGTTAGGATCACAATCTGAATTATCTATAAGAGCATCTACAATCTCATCTATTTGAAGTTGATCATTATTTACTTTCTCTATATCTAATAAAATTTCATTTACAGTCGTAGGACAAGCAGAGATAGCTGATATCATAAGGCTCAAACCATCTTCAATTCTTTTTGCTATTTCTATTTCTCCTTCCCTTGTTAAGAGTTCGACAGTTCCCATTTCACGCATATACATACGTACAGGATCTGTAGTTCTACCAAAATCAGAATCGACAGTTGTGAGAGCAGCCTCTGCTTCATCTTCAACATCATCATTAGAGATTACAGTATTATTTTCACTCATTAATAGTGTATCTATATCTGGAGTCTTATCATAAACAGCAATCCCCATATCACTAAAAGTTGCAACTACTGTATCAAACACTTCATCATCTGCTAAATCATCAGGTAAACTATCATTAATCTCGCCAAATGTAAGATATCCTTTTTCTTTACCTAATTTAATAAGATTTTTAAGATTATTACGACGATTTTCATATTCTTCTTGGGAAATTGGCCCTTTTAGAATTAAATCCTTAGGATCATTTTTGCTACGTCTACTTCGTTTACTAGATTTAGAATAAGTTAGCATATCTACACTATTATCTGCAGATAAACCATCGAAAAGCTCATCATCACTCTCAATAGAGTCATCATTAATTACTATGCTAGATTTTTTAGCTAATTCAGCAACTTTAATTGATACTAATAGCTCATCTCCATCTATTAAATTTTCATTATTGACATCTTTATTAGATTTTAATATTTTATTTTTAACAATTTTCTTAGATTTTTTTAAATTCTCTAATTTATTAAATTCTTCATAAGATGGAATATCACTACTATCATCGCTATGATGATTTAAAGTATTATTTTTATTTTTATTTGAAACATTTTTATCTTTGTCTTTAGACTTTGTAATCATACCTTTTCCGTGATATTAAAATTTATTAATAAAGATCAAACAATTATAAAATTAAGAATTAACAAGTAGACATTTCATAAATAAGATTTTATTTATAAACAGCATAATTACTCATAATGGTTATGAAAATCATAACAATTTTAATTTAAATTACCTTTTTTAATCAAAAACAATTTATTAGACAATTCTTTATACTTATTTATATCATTATCAGAGGTTAAACCTTGCTCTACAAGCAAGTTAATTTCTTTTTTCAAATATTCATGTTCTATTAATAATAAAGCATCTTCCCATTCTTTGACTGGATCTGGTAATAAAACCTCTTTGTGAGTAGCTTGATTACTAATATTAGAAACCATTTTATACAATTCAGAATCTTTTGGTAATGATTCTTGCAATCCCTCTAAAGTTTTAATATTTTTTTCTTGAATAATTAAAATTAGATCCTTTATATATTTTAAATCAGGTTGTTTTTCTAAAATCTCTAATTGTTGAATCCCAACCATGTCATCAATATATTGCAAATTAAATACTATTAGATTCAGTAAATGTTTAGCAAGAGATGGAGCTTTTTGAATATTACGACTTGAATTATAAAGGTTTATTTTTTTTCAATTTCACTATAATTCACATTATTTTCATTCTTAAAATAATGTTTTTGCAAATTATTTGTATTTCTATTGCTAATAGATGATAACAGTCTAATATCATTATTATTAAAATTTAATAAGTTAGCAATTTCTTTCTCAAACTGTATACGAAAAGCATTAAGAGGCATAGAATTTAACAAAGAAAGAGACTCATTCCAGCAAGATACTCTACCTTCTGCCTCTAAAATATTATGTTTTTTCTGCATTTCATTAATAAAAAACTTTGACAAAGAAATAGAATTATCTATTATTTCTTTAAACTTATGAACTCCATATTCTAAAATATAAGAATCAGGATCATAGTTTTCTTTTAAAATTAAGAATCTTATTTCACGATTATCTTTTAATTCTTTTAAACAAATTAATAATGCTCTCCATGCTGCCCTATGACCAGCATCATCACCGTCAAAACTGAAAATTATTTTATCAGTTATTGAAAATAATTTTATTATATGATCAGAACTTATTGAAGTTCCTAGTGTTGCCACTACATTAGTAATACCGTATTGTGTTAGGATAATAACATCTATATATCCCTCAACTACTAATACAAATCCTTGTTTTTTTATATTTTTCCTAGATTCCCACAAACCATATAATTCTTTTCTTTTAGAAAACAATATAGTCTCCGGAGAATTTAAATATTTTGGAAGTCTTCTGTCAATTGTCCTACCTCCAAAACCGATAACATTGCCATAATAATTTCTTATTGGAAACATTATTCTCTGTCTAAATCTATCATATCTCCTTGTTTCGTCTATAACGAGACCCACCTCTTTGAGAGAAGCATCGTTATAATTATCAAAACATTTAGATAAAAAATTAGTCTCAAAACCTGACCAACCAATTCCAAATAATTCTATTGTTTCTTTATGAATTTTCCTTTTTGATAAATAATTCAGAGCATTAGAGGATTTTAACAGATATGAATGATAATATTCTTGAGCTTTGTTCATTATGCTCAACAACTCTCTTTCCTTTTTTTGTTCATTAGACAAAAAATTAGAATTTCTACCTTCTTCTGGAATTGTCACACCAATAGAAGACGCTAGTTGTTTTACTGCATCAGCAAAACTAAGACCAAGATATTCCATTACGAACGTAATGGAATCACCGTGAGCTCCACAACCAAAACAATGATATATTTTTTTTGTTTGACTTACAGTAAAAGAAGGACTTTTTTCCGAATGAAATGGACAAAGACCAACTAAACTAGACCCTGATTTTTTTAATAAAATATAAGAGCCTATAACTTCTACTATATCTAGTCTAAACGATAAATCTTGGATAAAATATTTTGGAATCAAATAAAAACACAGTTTGCTAGTACATACGAGGAGGCAGTTGTTGACTGCGTATACGTTTATAGTGACGTTTCACAGCAGCAGCAAGTTTACGTTTTCTTTCAGCTGTTGGCTTTTCATAGAATTCTCTAGAACGCAACTCTGTCAACAGGCCAGTTTTTTCAACAGTGCGTTTAAAACGACGCATAGCTGATTCAAAAGGTTCATTTTCTTTAAGCTTAACAATAGGCATAGTCAATACTTTAATTTAAAAGAATAATTATAATCAAATTTCACTCTACAGCAACAAAAACTCAATGCTGTAGCATCAATCACCTAATTCTACATTAAAACAATGCTTTTAGACAACTATTTAATCAAGATAAATAGTTCTAGAAATAAATTTTATATAATCTATTTCTAGAATGATTCTATTTTCTAAAACAAATGCCTTAAAACTATAGTTTCATTACGGTCAGGACCAGTAGATACTAAATCTATCGGTACACCAGATACCTCAGCTATTCTTCCTAGATAATGTCTAGCTTCTAATGGTAGCTGGTCAAATTCTCTGATACCAAAGGTTGAAGACTTCCATCCAGGCATTTCTTCATATACAGGCTCTAATCGTGAAACAATTTCAGAGCCATACGGTAATATATCAAGAAATTCATTACCTAATCGATAACCAACACAAATCTTTAAATTCTCGATTCCATCTAAAACATCCAACTTTGTTATACAAAGACCAGAAACACCACTTAATCGCACAGCTCTTTTAAGTGCAGCTGCATCAAACCAACCACAACGTCTAGGCCTTCCAGTAACTGAACCAAATTCCTTACCAACATTAGCAATGTGAGCTCCTAACTCATCATTTAGTTCTGTAGGAAATGGACCAGATCCAACACGAGTAGTATAAGCTTTTGTAATACCTAAAACATAACTTATAGATTGAATACCTACTCCAGAACCAGCAGAAGCTGAACCAGCAATACAATTACTGCTAGTTACGTAAGGATATGTACCGTGGTCAATATCCAATAAAGAGCCCTGCGCTCCTTCAAATAAAAGTTTACCTCCAGATTCTTGCAAAGAATATAAACTATTGGAAACATCAGTAACCATAGGAGCTAAGACATCTGCTATTTTTAGATAGTTATCTAATATCTCATTGAAATCTAAAGTTGAGGTATTAAAGTAATTTTTCAGAATAAAATTATGATATTCTAGTGAGTCTGATAGCTTTTGAAAAAACACATCATAACTAAAAATATCTTGGAGCCTTATAGCTCTACGAGCTATTTTATCTTCATAAGCAGGACCAATACCTCTTCCTGTAGTACCAATTTTTTCATTTCCTTTACTTTGTTCTCTAGCCTGATCAATTGCTACGTGATATGGAAGTATCAAAGGACATATTTCTGAAATTTTTAAACGAGAACGAACATCTATGCCAACAGACTCTAACTCACCTATCTCTTTCAGTAAATTCTCAGGCGATAAAACAACACCATTTCCAATAAAACATGATACATGAGGCCTCATTATCCCAGAAGGAATTAATCTCAGAACAGTTTTATTTCCATTTATCCAAAGAGTATGACCAGCATTGTGACCACCTTGAAATCTTACTACAGCATCAACAGATTCAGTTAGCCAATCTACAATTTTACCTTTGCCTTCGTCACCCCATTGAGTGCCAATTATTACTATATTTTTGCTCATATTAATCAACTTAATAACATAAAAATATTAACTTGAATGATAAACAAATTTATTTATTATTTAATATAAATAAATTTATAAATCATTAATTTGCCATATACCATCAAATAAAACAAGTTTGCGATCAAAAACAAATTCATCTTGAGATGGATAACCCCCTGGTAACATTTGAATTACTATTTGACCATCTTGACGTAAATTTTTTATACAAGTTAATAAATCTTTATCACGGCCCCAAGGAGCTAAAATAGCACTTGGTTTTTCCATAGTAAAAAGACCTCTAGCTAATTTACGTAGATCTAAACTAAAACCTGTCGCAGCTCTAGCGCGACCAAATGCAATGCCAACATTATCATACCTACCACCTTTGACCAGTGTATCACGCCAACCTTCTGCATATAAAGAAAAAGTTACTCCTGAATGGTAGCCATAACCAGAAACATCAGCCAAATCTATTCCCAATTCAACATCATCTTCTAATGAATGAATCAAAATTTGTAAAGCATCAAGAGCTCCTATAATTCCAGGATTAGATGGAAGAGATTTTCTAGCTAAAGAAATAACAGTTTCTGTATCACCATATAAAGAAGATACTATCTTTAAAGACTCTAATGTATCACTTCTTATATTTTTAATGACACCTGATAATTCTAAAATTCCAGCAACATCTTTTTCTTTCAATAAAGAAAGAATCAAATCAACATTAGCAGATGCAGCATGATCTGAATTTATAATGCTACGTATTACACCAGGATGACATAAATCTAGTTTATAAGTACTTATGCCCGCTGTTTTAATAGTATCAATAGCTAGTTGAATTATTTCAAAATCAGCTTCTACTCCAGCATGTCCATATATTTCAGCCCCAATCTGCAACAATTCCCTACTAGATAAAAAATCATTAGGCAGGGCATGAAAAACATTTCCACAATAACACAACCTTGTTATGCCGTCCCTATTTAATAAATGAGCATCAATTCTACTAATTTGTGGAGTCATATCCGCTCTTATGCCTAATGTTCTACCTGATAATTGATCTACAAGTTTACAAGTTTGTAAATTCAGATCACTACCAGTACCAGACAATAAAGAATCTATATATTCTACTAATGGAGGACAAACGAGCTCAAAACCATAAGTCTTGTATAAATCAAGTAATTTATGACGCAATTTCTCAATATGTCTAGCCTCAACTGGCAAAATATCAGCAAGATTTTCAGGTAGTAACCAATTACTCATTAGTTATATTTCCTAAATAAAATTTATTAAATCTATTTCAAATCAATTTTTTTCATAAACTGAAAAAAATCAGAACTTGGGTCTACTACTAATGTATCATCCTTATTAGAAAAAGATTTTTTATAAGCTTCTAGACTCTTATAAAACTTATAAAAATCATGATTTTTACCGAAAGATGAAGCATAAATCGCACTTGCAATAGCATCACCTTCTCCTTTAATCGCTTCTGCTTGAGCATTAGCCTTAGCTAATATTTCTTCACGAGATCTATCTGCCTCTGCTCTAATCTTTTCACTTTCCGCTGCCCCTATAGATCTTAATTCATTAGCAACTTTTGTCCGTTCAGCTTCCATTCTTCTATATACAGATTTAGAAATTTCTGGTGCGAACTCAATTCTACGCAACCTTACATCAACAATTTCAACACCCAATGGTTCTGCTCTAGAAGCTACATTATTAAGAATTTCAGTCATAATTTCACTTCTCTCTACAGAAACAACTTCCTTTACTGTTCTAACGTTAACTGAAGCATTTAAGGCATCTCTAATTTGTGCTTGCAATTTTTCTTGTGCAGCCCTCTCATTACCTTCAAAAGTTACATAAAATAATTTTGGATTAGCTATTCTCCATTTAACAAAAGAGTCAATAGATAAATTCTTTTTTTCAGAAGTCTGAATTCGTTCTGCATCCTTTGACTCAATTGTAAGTATTCTCTTATCAAGAAACTCAATATTTTGAAATGGAGCTGGTAATTTAAAATACAAACCAGGAGAACTAATTTCTCTACTAATTTCACCAAGTGAGAAAACCAGTGCATAACTACGCTCATTTACGACAAACATCGTAGAACAAGCTAATACAAATAAAGCAAAACAACTAGATAGTATTAAAAATATACGTTGCATAAAAAATCTTTTCTATTAGTATAATGAACGATCACGCTTTATCTTATCTGATGATTTATTGATAGTTTTAAAACTATCATTTGAATTATCAATATCATAAAGCTTTTTTTCTACTTTTTCTTCTAATAAATCATTTTTCTTAGTTATAAAAGAATCATTAATTTTATTATTTAATGCGTCTATAGGTAACAATAAAACATTATTATTCTTAGAATCAATCATCAACTTATTAGCCTTAGAAAAAATACTTTCCATAGCCTCTAGATATAAACGAGTCCTTGTTACATCAGGCGCCTTTTCATATTCTTTTAATATACTATAAAAACGAGATGACTCACCTTTAGCTTCTCCTATTACCGTAGCTTTATAGGCCTCTGCTTGTTCTAAATATCTAGAAGATTGACCACTAGCCAATGGTATAACCTGATTTGCATAAGCGTATCCTTCATTAATTTTTCTTTCTCTATCTTGACCTGCCTTCACTGCGTCATCAAAAGCAGCCTGAACTTGTTCTGGCGGCTGAACATTTTGTATAGCAACTGCAGTTATTTGAATGCCAGTATTGTAATTATTTAAAATATTTTGCATGAGTTTCTGAACTTCAAAAGTAACAGCAGTCCTACCTTCATACAAAACAAAATCCATATTTTTCTTACCTACTATTTCTCTCATAGCAGTTTCGGCAGCTTGTTTAACAGACTCATCAGGATCTCTGATTTTAAATAAGTAATTAATAGCTCCATTTGCGCTTAATCGATATTGGACAACAAATTGCATATCTACAATATTTTCATCTGTTGTAAGCATTAAAGATTCAGACAGAACTTTATTTTGAGAATTTCCACGAAAACCTACCTCAAAAGTACGCAAATGAGATAGATTTACCATTTCATGATTTTCAATAGGATACGGCAAATGCCATCTAAAACCTGGTTGTGCTGTTCTATAATATTTTCCAAATCGAGTAATCACAGAAACTTGACCTTCTTTAACTACAAAAAAACTACTAGATAACCAGATAATAGAGGCAAATAAAATAAACAAGCAAAAGAAAATACCAGAATTTTTAAAATTAAAATCTGGTAACTTATCATTACTATTTTTTTTCCGTACTTACCAAAAATATTAGAAAAACGCTTGCTTAAATCATTCCAAACATCATCTAAATCTGGTGGATTACTATTTTTTTTAGACTCATCAGAAAAACCTTTGTTTTTTCCTCGTCCCCAATTAGAATCATCAAAATTAAATATATTAAAAATTCTCAATATCTTGCCCCATTGTATTACTAGCATTAATTATCGCTTCAGTTAAACCATCTACTCCAGTGTTTTTCGCTGCACTCAAAAAAACACTATCAATAGTATTATTTAAACCATATTCTACCCTAGGTTGTACATTAGATAAATCAATCTTATTATAAATCATAATAACTGGTATATCAGATGCTCCTATTTCTTTAATGACATTATTAACATTATCTATTTGTTCTTGGTAATTTTCATTGGAAAAATCAACTACATGAAGCAGCAAATCAGCGCTTATGGCTTCGTGTAGTGTCGCATGAAATGAATCTATCAAATTATGTGGTAAATCACGTATAAAGCCTACTGTATCAGAAATAACAATATCTTTATTAGAAGTGCCTACCCAAATACGACGAGATGTTGTTTCTAATGTTGCAAACAATTGATCAGCAACATAAGTTTTTTCTTTTGTTAATAAATTAAATAATGTAGATTTTCCTGAATTGGTATAACCAACTAAAGAAATTGAAAACACCCTATTACGTTCACGAAGATTTCTCTGAGATACTCTTCTGGATTTTATTTTCTTTAAACGCTCTTTTAAAACCTTAACTTTGCTAGATATAATACGCCGATCCATCTCCAACTGTGATTCACCAGGACCTCTCATCCCAATTCCACCACGCTGACGCTCCAAATGAGTCCATAGCCTAGTTAATCTTGTAGATAAATATTGCAATTGTGCTAACTCAACTTGAAGCTTTCCTTCGTGACTTTTAGCTCTGATGGCGAATATATCTAAGATTAAAGCAACTCTATCAACTACTCTAACTCCCCATCTTAACTCAAGATTTCTTTGTTGCGATGGAGATAAGGAAGTATCAAACAAGACTATTTCTATGGAAAGTTCTGTTATCAAATATGATATTTCTTCTACTTTCCCTGATCCTATAAAAAATTTTTTATCAGGAACATCTCTCTTAACAACTACATGATCTGCTACTAAGGCCCCAGCTGATTGAGCTAGCATAAAGAATTCTTTTAAATTATCATCAAAAAAAACACCGCCTAAATTGACTCCAACTATTAAAGATCTCATATAACAAATTCAAAGTGTTAATAAACAACAAAACAGCATAAAAATTAAAATAATTGTATCTTTTCCAAACTATTCTGCCTCAAAATCTTCCTGGAAACTTATAGCACGAGAAGGGACTACAGTTGATATAGCATGTTTATATACCATCTGTGTTACCGTATTCCTTAATAAAACAACATATTGATCAAATGCTTCTATTTGCCCTTGCAGTTTGATTCCATTAACCAGATATATAGATATTGGCACATGATCTTTACGCAATTTATTTAAAAATGGATCTTGTAGAGTTTGGCCTTTATTATTCATTATTTATGTTCCATATGTTTGTTATAAATGTTTTTTTCTATTATGAGTTAAACTGACATAAAATACGCTAAATTAATAGAAAAACAAACTTGAATTAGACATCTTTCTATTAAAAATCAATAAATATTGACTAAAATTATATCTAACACTAATAAAAATTGAATTCTAAATAAAATTAAGTGTAAATAATATTTTATATAATACAACAACAAATAATTAGTTATGTTTTTTATTACACCTTAACATATATAAATATTTTATATATTCACAAAAGATGTTGTGTATATACATATTCAAATATATCAAAAATCTAAATATATGGATTTTTTGATGATTTAAATTCAATTCGTAACGGTGTACCTTTTAAAGACAACTCTCTCCTGAAAAATGATTCAAGATACCTGATATAAGAACTAGAAATATGTTCGAGAGAATTTCCATGAATTACAATAATAGGAGGATTCTGACCACCTTGATGAGCATAACGCATTTTTGGTCTAATTATATTTTTTTTAGGAGGCGGTTGTTTAGTAATAGCTATTTTAAGTAACTTATTAAGTTTTGGTGTAGATAAATTAGCAAACGAAGAATCATAAGCCTCATTTATAGATAAAAAAATCATTAATATGATATTTTTTTAATGCTGAAATCATATGTAATTTAGCAAATGACAGGAAATGCATTTTTCTTCTAAAAGATTTTTCAAGATTCTTTAATTTTTCTTTTTCTATGGTGTCACATTTATTAAAAGCTATGACAATTGCTTTTCCTGATTCTAAAATAAAGCCAGCCATATGAGCATCTTGATCAGAAATTTCCTCATTTGCATCTATAACTAACAAAACAACATCACTAGATTCTATTGCCTGAATAGTTTTTATTACTGAGAATTTTTCAATATAATTTATCACCCTACTCTTACGACGCATACCTGCCGTATCTACCAATATATATTTCCTATCATCAAACTTGAAATCAACATTTATAGAATCTTTAGTAGTACCTGGCATATCAAAAGCAATTAGCCTCTCTTCTCCTAAAAATGAATTAATTAATGTAGATTTTCCAACATTTGGTTTGCCAATTATAGCCAATTTAATAGAAGAATTTGATTCTACAATTGAATTCTCATCAACATCAGTTTGCGAGAACCCACTTAATGAATCTTCAATTAAATGGTAAATACCATCACCATGAGATGAAGAAATCAAATATGGCTTACCCAAACCTAACTCATAAAATTCATTGCTAAAATTACTTAAGTTCATTCCTTCTGATTTATTAATAGCTAATAATATACGTTTATCGGAAAATTTACGTAATAATTTAGCAATTTCATAATCTTGAGAACATATTCCTGAACGACCATCAAGCAAAAATATAATAATATCAGACTCTAATATAGCTTGATTGGTTTGAGAAGCAATTTTCAAAGAAAATTGATCTTTAGAATGAACATCAAGGCCACCAGTATCAATCACAATAAAATTGTATGATGCAAAATGAGCTTCTCCATAATGTCTATCACGCGTTAAACCTGGAAAATCAGCCACTAATGCATTTTTTGTTTTTGTTAAACGATTAAACAAAGTAGACTTACCTACATTTGCTCTTCCTACTATCGAAACTATTGGTTTATAAGACACGGTAAAAACTTTAAAAAAATGAAAATTAAATATCTATTATGAAAACACCATCTATAGTACTAACTATAATTTGATTTTTGCTAAAAATGACAGAAGATAATATACTGTTCTTGCTAATCTTAAATTTATAAAATATAGAGCCATCATCAGAAGAAATAAAATATAATTGACCAGAAGAATCACCACAAACTATTAACTTATTTTCTACCAAAATAGTTTTAAATTTGCAATTTTTAAAAATTATTTTTTTCCAAATAATACTTCCATTTATAGAATTAAACTTAGCTAATTCTCCTTCATCATTTAAAGCATAAATAAATCCATCGCACATATACATAACACGACATACTGGAAACAGTTTACTCCATTTAACAATAACTGTATTTGTTATATCTAAACAAGTAATATAATTTTTACTATCAGCAAAATAAATATTATTTTTATGTGTTAAAAATGAACCATTAATTCCCAATAAATCATTATTTACATTGCCTAAGAAAACTGGAATTTTCCATTCTATAAAACCAGTATCAATATCAATTGATGAAATACTATTATTTGTGCTATATGTTATAAGAGACTTTTTCAAAGATAACATGGGAGAATAAATAGCAGATGATATTGAAAAAAAATAATTATTCAATGACCAAATTACTTCTCCAGTATTAATATCAAAAGCATGAATAGATAAGTCACAAGTCCTAATTAAGAGAATATTTTTATATATAACTGGTAGAATATTAATTGCATTATTCACAAAAGATAGCCATTTTTGATTGCCATTATTATCAAATACCAGAATATTTCCTTTTTCAGAAACAACTACAACATTAGCAAAATCAACAACTATAGATACTATATTATCAATGGAAATTTTCTTTTGCCATAAACATTTATTGCTAACAACATCTAACTTAGCAATATTTCCATCTAAAGAGGCTACATATATATAATCATCTACTACATTTGAAATTAAATCAATTCTAAAATCAGAGAATAATCTTTTATAAGATAAGCCACCGTTAACATGACGTACTATTTGCTGCTCATTATTATCTATAGCTGAAAAAGACTTATTATGAATACTGAGAAAAAGCAATAAAAAAATAAATTTATATACATTCATATAATTCTAATTACAAGAATCAATTTTTAACTGAATTATTTTAAATAAAGGATCATTTTTATCCATATTATTTAAAGATAATTTCCAATTTTCTATAGCCTTACTCAATTTGCCTTGTGCAAAAAAAACATCACCTCTACTATTATCAAATAAACTCTCAAAAGATTTTGGAGGATTCTTTAAACATTCTAATGCTTTATCATATTCACTCATATTCACAAATACATTAGATAAACGTAGTTTTGCAATATATTGAAATAAGTTATATTTGCTAACATTAGATAACCATATTAATTCATTTTTTGCCTCATCAAATAAAAAATGTTCTTGAAATACATTAGCGGCAATTAATGAAGACAGTTTAGAATATCCATCATTAATATTATTTCTTTTAATTGAACCTAATAACACTCTAATTTTTTCGAGATCAACAGGATGCGTCATAACTGTTTGTTCAAACAATTCAAAATCTTTCATGTTATCAATATTTGTTTTTTTGAAAAAAAAACACTTTATTAACACAATAAAAAAAATAGCTATTGATAAAATTATTAATTTTTGTCTGATTATAAGAAATATTTTATTCATCATAAAATCCAAAATTATTTTTTATTTTATCTTTTAAAAAAGGTATTAGTTGTTCTAGAGGAACTTTTTCTTGATTAACATTATCTTTATGAGATACACGCAATAATTTTATGCTTGCAAAATTATTCTTAACTTCATCTTCTCCAAAAACTATAGCTATAGTAGCATTGCTCAAGTCAGCCATTCTAAACTGACGTTTTAAAGCATCATTTAAACCGCAATGAACTATGACTTTAAATCCTGAATCACGTAATTTTTCTGCATAATTAAACGATAACTTCTGAGCTATTAAACCACGGTGAGTGATATAAATATCACAATCTTTTGTTTTAGACGTACCTTTATAAAAATTCCATAGTTCTATTAACCTTTCAAACCCTATAGCAAAGCCAGCAGCAGGAATATTTTTGCCACCAAGCATACTGAATAAATTATCATATCTACCACCACCACAAACTGTGCTTTGTGAGCCTAATTTATCTGTAGTCCACTCAAAAACTGTCAAATTGTAATAATCCAATCCTCTTACTAATCGATTATTAATGTAATATTGAATATTATTAGACTTTAAAAAACCACATACAGAATCAAAATATTTTAATGAATCATCTGATAGAAAATCTAATAGAACTGGAGCTTCCTCTATTAAAGAACGTACAGTTGGATTTTTACTATCCAAAATTCTCAATGGATTAGAATATAGACGTTTTTTGCTAATATCATCTAAATGATCTATATTTTTTTCAAAAAAATTTAATAATACTTCTTTATAATTCAACCTATCTTGATAAGAACCAAGACAATTAAGTTCTAACTTAATATCTTGAATGTCTAAAATTTTCCATAGTCTAGATACCATTATCATTAATTCAGCATCCAAATCAGGACCATCAAAACCAATAGCTTCTATATCAACTTGATGAAATTGTCTGTATCTCCCTAACTGCGGGCGCTCATGCCTAAAAACAGGGCCAATAGAATACAATCTACGAGGCCTTTCATATAAAATATTATGTTCTATGGCTGCTCTAACTATTCCTGCTGTAATCTCTGGACGTATTGTTAAAGAATCATTATTATAACTATCTCTAAACGAATACATTTCTTTTTCTACTATATCAGTTACCTCACCTATTCCTCTTTGAAACAAACTAGTTTGCTCCAAAACAGGAACTCTAATATTAGAATAGCCATAGCTATGAAGCCAATTTAATAAAATATTTTCTAGACAGACCCAGTCACAACTTCTTGAAGGAAGAATGTCATTCATTCCTCGTATTGCTAAAATTTTTTTAGTATTTGTATTATTTACCATACTTTTTTTCTTAAAAAATAATTCTTGTGAGAATATTAGACACCTTAAATAGTATAATTATCAAACATATTTGAACATTGAAAAACTATTATCTTTTAATGTAAACTTTTCCATAAATAACTACAAAAACAGAATAACATTACCATCTATTCATTATTATCTAATCTTTAAAGAAAATAAAAAGGACTCAAGCTTTGCATAATTACTTAATATTTATCATCAATATATAAAATTATTTTAACATTGCACAAAACTAATATAGTTAAAATTTTTTACATTAAAAAAGATGTTATGATGAAAAAATATTTAAATTTGTGATGAAATTTAAATATTTTCCCATATCATATTTATAGCTTTATAGATTCATGAGTCTTAATCTTAGTAATATTTTTAATACTACCTGCTAATTGACCACATGCTGCATTTATATCATCACCTCGTGTTTTCCTTACTGTCGTAACAATTCCTTGAGAATTTAATATTTTTACAAAAGACAAAATTCTATTTTGTGTAGATCTTTTCAAATTGGAATTAGGAAAAGAGTTAAATGGTATTAAATTTATTTTACATTTAATAGTTCTTACTAATTCAATCAATTCAAATGCATGTTTATCTGAATCATTTATATTATCTAGCATGCAATATTCAAATGTAATAAAATCTCTAGGAGCATAAGACACATAGTTCCGACAAGACTTCATCAGTTCTTGTAATGGATATTTTTTATTTATTGGTATTAATTTATCCCTTAATTCATCATTAGGAGCATGCAAAGAAATAGCCAAAGAAACAGGACAATCATTCACCAACTTATCAATCATAGGAACTATACCTGATGTAGATAAGGTTATTTTTCTTTTTGATAAAGCATATGAATTTTCATCCATCATCAAACGCAAAGCTGGAATAACCTGGCTGTAGTTTAATAAAGGCTCTCCCATTCCCATCATTACTATATTAGTTATTTTAGGAGAGTTGATAATAGATTTATCTAGATTTCCAGAAAAAAAATCATTATTTATATTTTTTTGCGCCCACCATAACTGACCAATAATCTCACTAGTAGTCAAATTACGATTAAATCCTTGTTGCCCAGTAAAACAAAAACTACAATTTACGGCACAACCTGCTTGACTAGATATGCAAAGAGTGTTTCTATTGCTATCAGGTATAAAAACTGTCTCAACTGCATTATCAAAACCAGCATCAAATAACCATTTTCTAGTTCCATCCATAGAAAATTGCTGTGTTTTTAATGGCATCGCTTCTATTTTAGCTATAGTCTTCAAATAATCACGTAATTTCATAGATAGATTAGTCATCTCATCAAAAGAACTAACTTGACGTCTATGAATCCAATTCTTCAATTGAGAAATTCTATAATTGCTATAACAATCGCATTCTTCTAAGATTCTTCTTAAAGACAGCTCATCTATACCCAACAGGTTAATCAGAAAATTATCTTCCATAGAAAATATTATAATTTATGAGAATGGATTTCCATCTCAGAAAAGAAAAAAGCTATTTCATTCTTTGCATTTTCTTCTGAATCAGAACCATGTACAGCATTAGCATCTATACTGTCGGCAAAGTCAGCTCTAATTGTTCCTTTTTTTGCTTTCTTTGGATCAGTATCACCCATAATATTACGATTAATCTGTACAGCATTTTCTCCTTCTAAAACTTGGATAAACACAGGCCCTGAAATCATAAAATTTATCAAATCTCTAAAAAAAGAACGTTCCTTATGCACAGAGTAAAATGATTCTGCCTCACAAGTAGATAATTTATGAAAACGTGAAGCAACTACAGATAAACCATTGTCTTCAAAACGAGATATAATTTTCCCAATACAATTTTTAGACACTGCATCAGGTTTTATTATTGATAAAGTACGTTGAATTGCCATTTTTATTCCTAATTTTTTAATTTTCAATATAAAACAAAAACATACAATAAAATAACAATCTAATTATTTTTGATTTTTATAGTTCTATTAGTTTATCTTTATACTATAAAATAAAAATACATCAAACCAACTATAATTAAAATTATTAAAATATTAGTTAAACCTATATAATATAAGGTCTAATTATTATACACATTTTAAGTTGAAATAAGCATTATCGGAATTATATTCAATGATTACAGAATCAGAAAAAAATATTAAGAATAATATACATAAAAGTTTTGAACCATCAGAAATAGAAAATAAATGGTATAGAGAATGGTATAGAAATGGATGTTTTGAAGAAAAGAATAACTTAGGTAGACTAAATAAACCACAAGATAACTATTCTATACAATTCCCTCCTCCTAATGTGACTGGAACTCTACATATGGGTCATGCTTTTAACCAAACCATAATGGATTGTTTAATAAGATATAATAGGATGTTAGGAAAAAATACTATTTTCGTTCCAGGTACGGATCATGCTGGAATAGCAACACAACTAGTGGTAGAACGACAATTAGAAAAGGAAAATACATCTAAATATGCCATAGGTAAAGAAAGATTTATTAAAGAAATATGGAAATGGAAAGAAAAATCTGGAAATATTATTACTGATCAAATAAAACGCCTTGGAATTTCTGCAAATTGGGATCGTGAATATTTTACAATGGACGAAAACATGTCTATTGGAGTTATAGAGACTTTCATAAGACTCTATGAACAAGGTTTAATATATAGAGGAAAAAAATTAGTCAATTGGGACCCAAAACTTCTTACAGCTGTATCAGATTTAGAAGTTGAAATGGAAGAAGTAGATTCTTTTATGTGGTATATAAAATATAACATAGAAGAACAGAATGAAGACAATTCTAACTATTTAGTTATAGCTACAACTCGCCCAGAAACAATATTTGCAGATAATGCTATATGTGTCCATCCTGATGATGATAGATATAAACATTTAGTAGGAAAAAATGTTTATATTCCTCTTACTAATAGAAAAATTCCAGTTATATCAGATGATTTTGTTGATATAAATTTTGGAACTGGTTGTGTAAAAATAACTGCAGCTCATGATTTCAATGATTACCAGTGTGCAATTAGAAATAATTTGCCATTAATTTCAATTTTTACTAAAGATGCACATCTAAATGAGAATGTTCCTGAAAAATTTCAAGGATTAGAACGCTATCAAGCAAGAGAGTTAGTAATAAAAAATTTAGATAATACAAATTTTTTGATAAAAACTGAACCTCACAAAATTGTCCAGCCAGTGGGAGATAGAACTGGAGTTGTCTTAGAACCTATGTTGACTGATCAATGGTTTGTATCTACTACTAAGTTAGCCCCAGACAGCAGCATAAATCCCGGTAAGAGTCTTTCCGAGATAGCTCTAGAAGTTATAGAAAAAGAAGAAATAAAGTTCTACCCAGATAATTGGAAAAACACTTATAAACAATGGTTAGTAAACATACAAGATTGGTGTATATCAAGACAGCTATGGTGGGGTCATCAAATTCCAGCATGGTATTCAGAAGACGGCCAAATATTTGTAGCTCACAATGAACAAGAAGCTTATCAAAAAGCATCTCTAGCTGGTGTGAAGGGCGTTCTAAAACGAGATGAAGATGTACTAGATACATGGTTTTCTTCTGGATTGATTCCTTTTACTACTATGGGATGGCCTAATGAAACAAGTGATATGCAAAAATATCTACCTTCAAACGTATTAGTAACTGGTTTTGATATTATATTTTTTTGGGTTGCTCGAATGGTAATGCTTACAAAACATATGACTGGAAAAATACCATTCAAAAATATATATGTCCATGGATTAATACGAGATTCTGAAGGCAAGAAAATGAGCAAATCTAAGGGTAATACTTTAGATCCACTAGATCTGATAGATGGCATAGAAATAGAAAGTTTAGTGCAAAAAAGAACTTCAGGCTTATTAAATCCTAAACATGCTGAAAAAATAAAACAACTTACTAAAAAACAGTTTCCAGAAGGCATCAAAGGAGTAGGAACAGATGCATTAAGATTCACAATGTCATCTTATGCAACTTTAGGTCGTGATATAAACTTTGATATAAAGCGATGTGAGGGCTATAGAAACTTCTGTAATAAATTATGGAACGCAACAAGATTTGTATTATTAAATGTAGAAGAGGATTACAAAATATCAAAGAATGATATAGATAATAATACGCACTTTTCTTTTGCTGACCAATGGATTATTTCAAGATTACAAAATACTATTATAGAAGTAAAACATGCATATGATGAATATCGATTTGATAATGTAGCTAACGCTATCTACAAATTTTTTTTGGGATGAGTTTTGTGATTGGTATTTAGAAATAGCAAAAGTACAAATAAAACAATTTTCAGAAAAAGAACAAAGTAGCACTAAAAAAATATTATTGATTGTCTTAGAAGAAGTATTAAGATTAGCACATCCAATTATACCTTTTATTACAGAGGAATTATGGCAAAAAGTATCGTTATTTTTCAATGATTATCATAATAAAAATGTGTTTATAAGTATTTCTACACAAGAATATCCAAAAGAAAACAGAAATAAAATAAATTTAGCAATAGAAAAAGATTTTATTGAACTCAAATCACAAATTGATGCAGTAAGGACACTAAGAGGAGCAATGAATCTATCCCCTGCTGATAAAATTCCTTTATTAGCAAAAGGAAATATTACAAAATTAAAACGCAATTCACCTTATATAATGCATTTTGCAAAGCTAAAAAGTATAGATATAGTAAATGATATCCCTAAATTAGAAGCTCCTGTGCAAATAGTAGGCGAAACATATTTGATGTTAGACATAAAAATAGATATTAATTTGGAATTATTGAGATTAGAAAAAGAACAAAAAAAGCTAATGGAGGAAATTGATAAATGTAATCTAAAATTGCAAAATAGTAATTTTATGAAAAATGCTCCTGAACATATTATAGATCAAGAAAAAAATAGACTAGAAAAATTTCAATTGACTATTAATAATGTTAGCAGTCAAATTGATAAAATAAAAAAACATTATACATAAATTATAAAAGGATTATAATTCTAGCAATTTAATTATAATCCTTTTTTTAACAAAAAATTTAATATTACTTTCTCATCATCGCAAGATAACAATCCATTATGACGTGCTTTTTCAATTAAATCAGGACGACGCAACATAGTGATTTCTAAAGCTTTTTGTCTACGCCATATATTTATTTTTTGATGGTCTCCATTTATAAGAACATCTGGGACATACTCACCATTATAATCATAAGGACGTGTATAACTATATGGTTCTAATAATCCATCATTAGCATCACTGAAAGATTCATATAAAATTGAATCTTTATTATTAAGGGTTCCAGGTAAAAGTCTTATAACAGAATCAATTAAAGCAAGCGCAGCTATTTCTCCTCCTGATATTATAAAATCACCAATCGATATTTCATCAGTAACAAAGCGATCTATAAACCTTTTATCTATACCCTCATAGCGACCACAAATTATAACAAACCCATCAGTTGTCGAAAGTTTTTCTGCATTTTTTTGAGTGAAAACACTACCTATCGGAGTTAACAAAATAACCGGTGATGAATGTAAGCCATTTAAATTGCGTTTCTTATTTATAGCATTTAAAGTATTTTCCAATGGAATTGGCGTCATAACCATACCAGGACCACCACCATATGGTCTATCATCTATATTCTTTCTTTTACTATCAGAGAAATCCCTAGGATTCCAAGTATGAATATTACATATATTATTTTTGCAGGATCTTCCTATAACTCCCATATTATTTACAATACTAAATATCTCAGGAAACAAAGTTATAATATCTAAATACATTAATATTCTAATGACCAGCTAGTAAAAATTTCATGATTCAATAAGTCTATTCTATCTATATAAAATTTAACAAAAGGAATTAATATTTCTTTGTGTTTATCTTCATTAGTATTTAAAACACGTAATATAGGATGAGCACCATTTTCAAAAATATCAGTCACCGTACCAAGAAAAATAGAATCACAATTTGAAATTCCATATAACTTACATCCTATCAAATCAACCCAATAATACTCATCTTCTTGTGGTTTTGGAAATAAACTTCTAGACACATAAATTCTACTATTACGAAGTTTATCTGACTCCTCTCTTGTATTTATACCTAATATATTTACTATAACAAAATTATTATAATTTTTAGAACTAGTTATCTCATAATGTTTATATATAGGATTACATTGACATTGTTTAGCTTGGCAATTGCAAAAAGATAACCACCAATCAAAAACAGATAACAAAGTTTCTTTGTTATCTGAATATGGATAAACCTTTAATGAACCCCTAACACCATATGAAGATACAACTTTAGCAAGTTCTATCAAATCACTGGGAACAGAATTATCAAACATCAATGACTCTATGTTAGAGACCTGAGGTCTGTTTTTTGGAATATTCTTTTACCAATCTTGAAACAACAGAAGATAGTTCTGCACCATTATCTTTCCAATACTTAATCCTATCTAATGAAATTCTAACTTGATCAGAACCTTCAACAGCAACAGGATTATAAAAACCTAAACGTTCAATAAATCTACCATCTCTACGATTTCTAGAATCTGTAGCAACTAAACTATAAAAAGGCCTTTTTTTTGATCCACCACGAGCTAAACGAATAACTACCATAACAATTTAAATCCTAATTAATTTAACTATAAAAATAGCTTGTAATTTTAACAATCATTCAGACAAATTTGCAAAATAAAATTTATCTTTTTTGTAAAAAATGCTCTGTAACTTCCAAAGCTTCTATAAAACACTTACGCTGCATAATAATATTGTTTCCAGTTTGTTTGGAAAAAATATTAAAATCAGAATCTGCATTAACATCTGTAGTTATTATACGCAAAATTTGCCCACTTTCCATTTCTGATAAAGCTTTTTTTGTCTTTAATATAGGTAATGGGCAATTAAGACCTCTTGCATCAATATAAGAATCAAATTCTATATCTTTACTTTCTTCAATATTCATGGCAACTATCAAATCCTACTCAATATCCATTTTTTTGTATTTTCAATGCCATCAGGCAACAATTTAGCATCATTAGTACTTCCAGTAGCAGTATTTGCACGTCCACCACCTTTGCCTTGAACACAAGATGCAAAAAAATTCATTATCTCACGAGCTTCTATAATTTCTATAATACTGTTAGAAACACCACAAACTAAAATCCCCTTATTACTAGATAAGTCATTAGTGCCTAAGACAACTATTACTTTTTTAAATCTATTTTTCATAAAATCCATAATATCTAATAATATAGACTGATCAAGATCTGCAAAAAAATAAGATACAAGTTTTATCTCATCTTGATTATCAATATTATCCATACAAATATATTCTACAATACTAGATGCCAATTTTTTACGCAAAAAAAGATTTTCCTTTTCCTTATGTTTAACATAATTTTTATATTGTGATATGCGATCTAATAATTCATCATTGCTAGAATTAAATATTTTTGCGATATCATACAAAAGTGAACTTTGTTTACTAACAAAATTTACCGCTTTTAATGCAGTACATGCTTCTATTCTTCTTACCCCATTAGATATAGAACTCTCAGTAGTAATTTTAAAAAAACCAATATCACCAGTTTTCACCACATGGGTTCCACCGCATAATTCAATAGAAGGTCCTATAGAAACAACTCTCACTTTACTAGAATATTTTTCATTAAATAAAGCTATAGCCCCACTACTTATAGCTTTTTCATATGGAATTATATCTGTAATAACATCACTATTTAAAACAATATAATAATTAACTAATTCTTCTATTTGAGATATTTGTGAACAAGATAGTGGATAATCATTGGTAAAATCGAATCTAATTCTCTCATCATCTACTAAAGACCCTTTTTGATGAACATGTGAACCTAAGATTTCTCTAAGAGCAAAATGCATCAAATGTGTTGCAGAATGATTTTTAGAAATATTTAAACGCCTTGTTCTATCAACACAGGAAGATACTATATCGCCAACTTGCAATATGCCATTCTGTAACATGCCACTATGAACAAATACATTCGTATTTCCAAGGAATGTATTATTAACTATGAAAACAGCATCATTACTTCTTAATACTCCAGTATCTCCTACTTGACCACCCAATTCTGCATAAAATGGCGTTTTATCTAAAATAATACAAACTTTCTCTTGGCTATTATCAATCTTATTTACAATAGCCCCATTTACATAAATAGCTAGTATTTTTGAATTCTCTAATTTATGGTTTTCGTAACCATAAAATTCAGAAACAAAATTACTACAATCCAAACTATAAATATTTGATTTGAATTTACCTGATGATCTAGCTTTATTGCGTTGAGAATTCATATGTTTATCAAAAGAATTCAAATCAATTGAAATACCTTTTTCTCTACATACATCTGCTGTTAAATCTATAGGAAACCCATAAGTATCATATAAAGAAAATACAATATCATCATCTAATTGATTTCCATGTTCAACTTTAGAAATAGCAGAATTTAATATCTTCATACCATGAATAAGAGTATCACCAAAACGGTCTTCCTCTTGTAAAATTATTTTAGAAATATAATCTGATTTTTTACTTATCTCTGGATAAGCATCACTCATTTCTAAAATAAGATCAGGAACAAGTTTATACAGAAAAGAACCAGAATGTCCTAATTTATAAGAATGTCTTAAAGCTCTTCTTATAATTCGCCTTAATACATAACCACGACCATCATTGCTTGGTAATACTCCATCAACAATCAAAAAAACAGATGCACGTAAATGATCAGAAATTACTTTCAATGAATTATCAGAATAATTTTTAATACCAATTTTTGAAGCAGTTGCAAATATTAATTTTTTAAAGGAATCTGTATCATAATTTGAATGAACATTTTGTAAAACTGCTGCAATTCTTTCTAAACCCATTCCAGTATCTATACATGGAACCTGCAAACGAGAAATATTTTGTGCCTTATCTATATAAAATTGCATGAAAACTAGATTCCATATTTCCACATACCTATCACCTTCTATGTTTCCAAGACCAGGAGGGTCCCCATGAAAATGTTGACCATGATCATAAAAAATTTCTGAACAAGGTCCACAAGGACCAGTATCTGACATTTGCCAGAAATTATCAGATGCAAATTTTGATCCTTTATTATCTCCAATCCTGGATATCAAACTACTAGGAACACCTATTTCACTATGCCAAATATCATATGCCTCATCATCATCATGATAAACAGTTATAAATAATTTATGAGATGGTATATTATATACTTTTGTAAGCAACTCCCATGCATAATGAATTGCATCACGTTTAAAATAATCACCAAAACTAAAATTACCTAGCATTTCAAAAAATGTATGATGTCTAGCTGTATAACCAACATTTTCAAGATCATTATGTTTACCGCCTGCTCTAAAACAACGTTGAGCAGTAACTATCCTCTTGTAACTAGCTTGCTCTTTTCCAGAAAAAATATCTTTAAACTGCACCATTCCTGAATTTGTAAACAATAAAGTTGGGTCATCAACTGGCACTAAAGAAGAAGAAGGCAAAATGACATGATTTTTTGATTCGAAAAATTTTAAAAATTTAGACCTGATTTCTGATGTTTTCATTAAAAAAATAAAAATATTAAGAAAAATTAATTAAGCCATAGAATAAAACTGAAAACTCACTTTTAATAATAACTCAATAAGAATAATAAAAATAAAACATAACCCAAATTGTTCATATTAAATATATAATAAACAACTGACTCAAAATCATAATATTTTTATTGCAAAGTACCATTTTAATATATTATATGCCTAAAAATGGAAATTTAAAATTAGGTTTTTTACCATTTATTATATCTGCTATAGCTTTACCCGAACCCATTCCCATAGTCCATCCTAAAGGTCCATGACCAGAATTTATATATAAATTATCAATTTTGGTTTTCCCTACAATAGGAACATTAGATGGAGTAGCTGGCCTTAATCCTGACCAATAAGAAACATTTTCAAAATCTAACGAATTAGGAAACATCTCCATTGCTTTTTCTAATAGCAAATTGCAATCAATATTATTTAAAGATCTAGAATAACCTGAGAAATCTACTGAACCAGCTATACGCATACGATCGCCTAAACGAGAAAAAACTAACTTATCAGCATTGTCTATCAAACTAACATATGGAGCTTTTTCTTTATTTTTGACAGGAAAAGTAGCCGAATAACCCTTAGCTGGATAAATATTAAGCTTAATACCTAATGGTTTTAATAAAATTGGGCTATAACTACCCAAAGTAACCAAAAATATATCAGCATCTATATTTTTGAAATATCCATCTTGATCTATTAACTCAACACTAGTGATTCTACCATTATTATATATAAGCTTATTTATGTTGTGGTTATATTTAAATTGCACTGATCTTTCTGAACACAGGTCTGCTAATGATTGTGTAAATTTACATGCGTCACCACTTTCATCATCTTCTGTAAAATAACCACCAACTAAACTATCTTTAATACTAGATAAAGCTGGCTCAATATTAATAATCTCATCAACAGATAATGACTTTCTATGTACTCCCATTTTTCTCATAATATCAGCAGTTTTTTGAGCTTTATGAAACTCATTTTTATCAGTATAAAAACTCAAAATACCTTTATCAAGAAAATCATATTCTATATTTAATTCATTACGAACATTTTTAAGAACGTCTCTACTATATTTTGCCAAATTAATCATATATTCCATATTGCGAATAACATTATTAGGCATACATTCTTTCATAAAGCATAAAAACCATTTCCACTGATTAACATCAAGACTAGGTCTAAAAGTTATAGGGCTACGCTTTCTCAGAATCCAATTTAGCGATAGTAATAAATTATTAAAGTTTGCCCAAGGTTCTGCATAAGAAACAGAAATTTGACCTCCATTAGCAAAGCTAGTATCTAAAGCAGGCTTAGAAAGCCTATCGATAACTACTATCTCATTAGCAATTCCCGATTGAGATATCCACCATGCACTAGATATGCCATGAATCCCACTACCTAATATAGCTACTTTCATACAAAAGAAACTCTCCTAATAAAATATTTAGGTTGAAATAAATGCATCTGAATAAAATTTATTTACAGGTAATCTACATTTCGTAATAAAATCTCTCTTTGCAGATTCGATCATGATATTAGAACCACATGCATATATTTGAAAAGATGATAAGTCTTTAAAATCTTTCATAACATATTCAGGAATATTAACCATAGACTCCGATATTTCATTTATTAAAACAGGTCTGTATTTAAAATTTACAATCAAAGACTCCCACGACTTTGCTAAATCATTCATATATATGTCTGATAATTTTCTAGCTCCCCAATACAAATATATAGGTTGAGAAAAAATATTTTCTCTTATTATATATTCCATCATTGATTTTATTGGAGCAAAACCTGTTCCACTTGCTAAAAAAATAATTGGATTCTTTGATTTTTCTTGAAGAATAAAACTACCAAAAGGCCCTTCTAAACGAAGAATATCATCTTCTTTCAAATGAATATTAGTTAATCCAAATAACTGATCAGTAAAAAGTCCACCGAAAAAATGTTTGATATGAAACTCTAAATATTGATCTATAAAAGGAGAATTTGCTATAGAATAACTGCGTTTTTCCCCATTTTTTAATAGAAAATCGACATACTGCCCTGGTTTAAATAAAAATCGCTCTCCGAATGAGATTTTTATTTTAAGAATTATTACATCAACAGTCTTTCTTTCTATAGAAATTACCCTTCCTATAGTTTTAAAAGATGGAGATTTATCAATTAAATGATCATATTGTATAACCATATCTGATAATGGATACGTTTTACATGTTAAAATGATGTTATTTGATTTTTCTTGATCAGTTAATGCCTTATTAGAATAATTAGATATTTCAAAAGACCCAGATAAAACTTTACATTTGCATTTAGCACATTTTCCATTACTACAACTATGTGGCAAAGCAATTTGCTTCTCCTTAGCGGCCTCTAGAATAGATTGATTGTTTTTTACCATCAAATATTCTGTACCAGGTTTTATCGAAATATGAAAGCTCATGCTATAAAACTCACTGTAAAATATACAATAATTATAAACATCTTAAGAATTAATATTAATGCTAATAATATTGATCTGAATCTAAACCCATAGCCAGAACTTACACATAGAATATAGGTAATCAACTAACATTTTATTAATGCCAATAAAAAAACAACTAAGTAAATAAAAAGAATAGATCATTATAGTAATATAATAATATTTCACAATTAAATCTTATTAACATAAAACAACAGTAATGTTGATGTTATATTTGATCATTATTATGATGGAATACAAGTTATTTACTGATTAAAATCCCTATTTTTTATTATATATAAGTATAATAGAGCATTAAATAAGTTTTGAAATTTATAATAGTAAATTATTGACTATGAATAAAATACTGATAAACTTTTATTAAACATGAGTAATATCAAAAATATATTGAATTATGTAGTTTTATAGATTTTTATATAAATCTAAGCAAGTCAAAAAACTTAATAACCAAAAATATTCTTATTAAAAATCAATCTCAGACTCTTTTATTTGTTATTAATATTAAGCATAAAGAATTCAAGTTTTTTATGAAAATAAATAAAAAATCAGAGAAAAACATTCAAATAATCAAAAAAAATGCATTTAAATGAACTAAAGACTTTGCATGTATCACAGCTATTAGAAATGGCTTCTAATTTAGAAATTGATAATGCCAATCGTCTACGAAAACAAGAATTAATGTTTGCTATAATGAAGAAAAGAGCAAAACAAGGTGAACAAATTTTTGGAGATGGAGTATTAGAAGTACTTCCAGATGGTTTTGGATTCCTAAGGTCACCAGAAACATCATACTTAGCCAGTACAGATGATATATATATATCCCCTTCTCAAATTAGAAGAATGAACTTACATACTGGTGATTCTATTGAAGGTGAAGTAAGAACACCAAAAGAAGGTGAAAGATATTTTGCATTGGTTAAAGTTGAAAAAGTTAATGGTGTATTACCAGAAGTTGTAAAACATAGAATTATGTTTGAAAATCTTACACCACTTCATCCTTGTCACAATATAAAATTAGAAAGAGAAATCAGAAGTGAAGAAAATCTTACAGGAAGAATACTAGATGTATTCTCACCTATAGGTAAAGGACAAAGAGGATTGATAGTAGCAAGTCCTAAATCTGGAAAAACTATAATGATGCAACATATAGCACATGCTATTGCATCAAATATGCCAGAAGCAACTTTAATAGTCTTATTAGTAGATGAAAGGCCTGAAGAAGTAACGGAAATGCAACGTACAGTAAGGGGTGAAGTGGTAGCATCAACGTTTGATGAACCTGCAAATAGACATGTACAAGTCGCTGAAATGGTAATTGAAAAAGCAAAAAGACTTGTAGAAATGAAAAAAGATGTAATTATACTGCTAGATTCTATTACTAGGTTAGCCAGAGCATATAATACTGTTATACCTTCTTCAGGAAAAGTACTTACAGGCGGTATAGATGCCAATGCTCTACACAGGCCAAAAAGATTTTTTGGGGCGGCTAGAAATATAGAAGAAGGTGGATCTTTAACTATCTTAGGAACAGCATTAATAGATACCGGAAGTAGAATGGATGAAGTAATCTATGAAGAATTTAAAGGTACTGGTAATGCTGAAATTCATTTAGAAAGAAGAATGGCTGAAAAAAGAGTTTACCCAGCTATAAATTTAAATAAATCAGGTACAAGAAGAGAAGAACTCTTAGTTAAGCAAGATATACTACAAAAAATATGGGTGCTAAGAAAATTTATTCATGATATGGATGATATAGAAGCAATAGAGTTTATTCTAGATAAAATGCGCTCCACAAAAACAAATTTAGATTTTTTCGAAATGATGAAAAAATAAAAACATCACATTATAAATATAATATAAAAAGATTTATGGAATTTATACCAAGACCCATAGTTAGTTTACCATCAAACTGTAAGAAAGTTTTGTTGCATTCATGTTGTGCTCCATGTTCATGTGAAGTAATGGAAGCAATGATTGAGGCAAATATAAAATATTCAATATTTTTTTATAATCCAAATATACATCCAAAAAAAGAATATGAAATTAGAAAGCAAGAGAATATAAGAATAGCTAATAAATATAATATAGAAATTATAGATTCTGACTATGATACCGACAATTGGTTTCTAAGAGTTAAGGGATTAGAAAATTCTCCAGAAAGAGGCGAGCGTTGCACAGTATGTTTTGATATGCGTTTTGAAAGAACAGCCTTATATGCTTATGAACATGGTTTTGATACCATTACTAGTTCTCTTGGAATTTCACGTTGGAAAGATTTTAATCAGATAAATAGATCAGGGATACAAGCAGCATCTAGATATAACATAACCTATTGGGACTATAATTGGCGAAAAAAAGGTGGATCACAAAGAATGATATTTATAAGCAAAAGAGAACAATTCTATCAGCAAGAATATTGTGGTTGTGTCTACTCATTAAGAGATACTAATAAAGCAAGAAGAGAACATGGATTTGATAGAATAAAAATAGGTGAAAAATTTTATAAAAATTAGAATCACACTTTCCACAAAATAAAATATTACAAATTAACAATGGTAACAATGACTTACCTTTGTTAAGTAAAATATAAATAATATACCTATAAAAATCAATGATAATTCAATTAAATGACTTGTAAAATTCTTTTTATCAGTATGTTCATGCATCTGAGGAATAAGGTCAGATATAGCTATGTATATAAAACTACTAGCAGCAATCACTAAAGCAAAAGGTGTGAATTGCCTTGCAGAATGCAAAATAAAATACCCAATGAATCCTCCAATTGATGAACAAAAACTAGAAATTAGAATCATTATGAGTGCCTTAGATCTATTAATTCCAGAATTTCTTAAAACAACAAAATCACATAATTTATGAGGAACCTCATGAACTGTAATCGATAAAGATGTGATAATACCAAGCAGTGGATATGTTAGAAAAGAAGCAGCAATCACTATACCATCAGAAAAATTATGCAATGAACTGCCTATCAATATAATAATACCACCGCTGCCAGCCTCAGTTTTATCATGACCATTTCCATGAAGATGACCATCACCTTCATAATGATGATTATGTCTCAACAATGATACTTTTTCTAAAATTACAAAACATATTATTGATACCAACATAGTAATAAAAATAATATTAGCGTTATTATTTAAATGATCATAAGCTTCAGGCAATAAATGCAAAAAAGCTACTGATAAAAAAATACCTACTGATATGCTAACAATACTATCAAGATATTTAGAAAAAAAATTATATGTTAACCAATTTGCTATGCCAACAGCAATTAAACCACTAGAAAAGGTAGAAATCAAAATATAGAAAAATATCATAAATAGATCTTATAAAATAATTAACAAATTAGTGAGCTTCTGACCAATTATAACCAACACCTAAATCAACTATTAAAGGAACATTAAATTCAGCAACTTTACACATCAAAGTAGGCAACATATCTTTCACAATTAAAAATTCTGAGTCCACAACTTCTAAAACCAATTCATCATGCACCTGCATAACTAATTTAGAATTTAAATTCTCACTGGATATCCAATCTTGGACTGAAATCATAGCTTTCTTGATTAAATCTGCTGCTGTACCCTGTATAGGGGCATTGATAGCTGCTCTATCTGTAGCTTGTCTGTTACTAAAAGATTTATTAGATAAAGATGAAATATATAATCTTCTTCCAAATACAGTTTCTACATATCCCAAGTCATTATATTTTTCTTTAATTAAATTAATATAATTTAATACTCCAGGATAACGGTCAAAATATCTATTAATATAATTCTGTGCTGATACACGATCAATATTTAGATTAGATGCAAGACCAAAAGCACTCATACCATAAATTAATCCAAAATTAATAGTTTTAGCTATTCTTCTTTGTTCTTCAGAAACATTATCAACAGAAATACCAAATATCTCAGATGCTGTAAATATATGAACATCTTTACCTTCTTGAAAAGCCAGTTGCAGATTATAATCTTTTGAAACATGAGCCATTACTCTAAGTTCTATTTGGGAGTAATCAGCTGAAATTAATATATTATTATTTTCAGCTATAAAAGCTTCTCTAATTAATTTGCCCTCTTCTGTACGAACAGGAATATTCTGTAAATTAGGATCAAAGGAAGACAATCTACCTGTAATCACAGAAACTTGAGAATAAGTAGTATGTAACCTACCAGTTTCTATATTTATCATTTTTGGTAGCTTATCTGTATACGTAGATTTTAATTTAGTAAGAGTACGGTAATCTAAAACTAATCTAGCCAGTTTAAAATCTTTTGCAAGTTTACTAAGAACACCCTCATCTGTAGAAGGTAACCCAGCACTTGTCTTACGAATAATAGGAAGACCAACAAATTGAAAAAGTACCTCACCTAATTGTTTAGGAGAGTTAATATTAAACTTACATCCAGATAATAAATATATTTCGTTTTCCAAATTTATGATTTTCTTTTCTAAAAAATTACTTTGGTTTTGCAAATTCAAATGATCTATCTTTACACCATTGGTTTCCATAACTTGCAAAATGATAGCTATTTTTTTCTCTATATCATAAATATCTTTTAGTTTTGAATCTTGAGATAGCTTATTATTAAATAAAGAATGTAACTGACTAATAGAAAGAACCCTTTGAGAAAAAAAATCAATAATAACCTCTATTGAAACTTCTTCTATTAATTTTAATTTTGAACCTTTACCAAATACCTCATCATAAGTAATACATTTATAATTTAAAAAGTTATCTACCAATTTATATAAATTATCATTATTACGTGAATCTACGACATAAGCTGCTAACATAACATCATCTATTACACCTTTTAGATTTATCTTTTCTTTAAATAAAAGATGTAATACTTTTTTCAAATCATATGTTACTTTATATTTGTTAGGATCTTCTAAAAAAAATTTTAATCTTGATATAACATCATCTCTATTTATAGAATCTGATGCTAAATTATATAGTGGTATATAATAAACTACTGAGTTAACTAAAAAACATATTGTTTGCAATAATGATGTATTACTACCATAAAGATCAATAGTAACAATTTTTGATTTATGTAATTCTTCTAATAGCAAAGATAAATTATTTTCAGAATCCACTATACATTTTTTTAGTTCGACGTCTGTATTTTTTAAAGAACTACCTGATAGATTATCTTTGGATTCCAGATCAGATAACCAAGAAGAAAAATCAAGACTCTCATATAAATTTTTTAAAGAATTAAAATCTATAGATTTTTTTTTAAAATCTTCTATTCTTTCAAAATAAGGAGATAAATTACAATCACGTTTTATTGTAATTAGTTTTCTGGTATTAATAAAATTAGGGATAAAATCTCTAATATTCTTACCAATAACACCTGTAATTTTATCAACAGAAGCAATAATATTTTCAACAGAGCCAAATTCTGATAATAATTTTAATGCAGTTTTTGGACCTATTTTTGCTACTCCAGGTATATTATCAACGGAATCGCCTATTAACATTAAATAATCTATAATCAAAGAAGGACTTACACCAAATTTTTTTAAAACACCAGATTCATCTAAAACCTCTTCATTCATTGTATTAATTAATTTTACTTTCTTATTTACTAATTGAGCTAAATCTTTATCACCAGTAGCAATAATAACTTGACATTCATACTTTTTAGAGAATAAATCCGATATTGTACCAATAACATCATCAGCCTCAACTCCTTTTATACTAAAAACAGGTAATCCTAGAGCTTTAATAATTTGATAAATCTTATCTATTTGATTTATTAAATCTTGAGGCATTAATGGACGATTTGATTTATACGAACTACATATATCATGCCTAAAATTTTTCCCTGGGGCATCAAAAATACAAGCAAAATAATTGGTTTCATATTTTGAAAGCAACTTTCTTAGCATGCTCACTATCCCATATATAGCTCCTGTATGATCTCCTTTAGAATTTTTTAATTCAGGTAAAGCATAAAAAGCCCTATATAAGTAACTAGAACCATCAACCAATAATAAAGATTCACTCATAAATTCTTATAATATAATTAAGAAATAATATATAACACTTAAGATTGTTTTATATTAGGCATTTCTATTACGTCTTCTTTCATGTTCTTGCAAATATCTTTTTCTTAAACGTATAGATTTTGGAGTTATTTCCACTAACTCATCATCTTCTATAAATTCTATTGCATATTCTAAAGTTAAATTAATTGGAGGCACTAAACGTATAGCTTCATCTGTTCCAGAAGCTCTTACATTAGTTAATTGTTTTTCTCTGACAGGATTTACTACTAAATCATTATCTCTACTATGAACGCCTATAATCATGCCTTCATATAAAGACTCTCCAGGTTTAATAAACATCCTTCCACGGTCCTGTAATTTCCACAAAGCATAGGCAACAGATTCGCCAGCATATTGACTAATAAGAACACCATTTCTTCTATTGCTTAAAGAACCTTCATAAAATGGAGCATACTCTCTAAAAACATGGCTCATTAAGCCACTACCTCTAGTAATACTCATAAAATCATTCTGAAATCCTATAAGTGAACGAGCTGGTATTACATACTCTAAACGTGTTCTACCATGATTATCAGGTATCATATTTTGCAAATCACCTTTACGCCTACCTACTTCTTCCATAACAGCACCTTGATAAACATCATCAACATATAATGTTAAATCTTCAAAAGGCTCATGTTTTACTCCATCAATATCCTTATAAACAACACGTGGTCTTGAGACTGATAATTCATATCCTTCACGACGCATAGTTTCAAGCAAAATAGTCAAATGTAATTCACCACGCCCAGAAACTTCAAATACAGTATCATCATCAGTTTCACGAACTTTAAGAGCTACATTGGATTTTAATTCTAAATCTAATCTATCTCTAATTTGCCTACTAGTAACAAATTTACCTTCTTTACCTGCTAAAGGAGAAGTATTTACCATAAAATTCATAGTAAGTGTTGGCTCATCTATTTTTAGTACAGGCAAAGCATCTATATTTAAAGGATCAGCTATAGTAATTCCTATTTCTACATCTTCTATTCCATTTATAAGAACTATATCTCCAGCCTCAGCTTTTTCAACAGAAACTCTATCCAAACCTGAAAATTTTAAAACTTGATTAATACGAGATTTTAAAACTGGACCAGACTCACCCATCTTAAGAGCAACATCCATCGATGGATATAATACACCTCTATGAATTTTACCAATCCCAATTTTACCTACATAAGAATTATAATCCAATGAAGCAATTTGCATTTGGAAAGGGCCATCTGAATCATTTTGAGGTTTTGGTACATATTTAGAGATAATCTCAAATAGATATGACATATCGCCAGAACGCACATCAGGATCACTACTTGAATAACCAGAAAGACCAGAAGCATATACTACTGGAAAATCTAATTGTTCTTCTGTAGCTCCAAGTCGATCAAACAACTCAAAAACTTCATTAATCACAAAATCTGGACGAGCCCCAGGTTTATCAATTTTATTCACAACAACTATTGGTTTCAAACCTAAACTCAATGCCTTTCTTGTCACAAATACTGTTTGTGGCATTGGTCCTTCTACAGCATCCACTAAAAGCAAAACACCTTCTACCATTGACAATACACGTTCGACCTCACCTCCGAAATCGGCATGTCCAGGAGTGTCAATAATATTTACATATGTATCATTATATTCCACAGAACAATTTTTAGATAAAATTGTTATTCCTCTTTCTTTTTCAAGAACATTAGAATCCATAACCCGCTTTGTTACATTTTGGTTGTTTCTAAAAACACCTGATTGACGTAACAATTGATCAACTAAAGTAGTCTTTCCATGATCAACATGAGCTATTATGGCAATATTGCGTAAAGCTTTAGCCATACAAAATCCTTATTTTATAATTTAAAAAAAATTGTAGATATCTTATTCTCATCAAGCATAGCATTCGTTGGCTCTTCCATTAATAACAAAGAATCTAAATTAATTGCCTGATTTATGCAAAATGGACCTACAGATAACCTTCTTAATTCTACTAAATGTGCAAAAAAACCAGATTTTCTGCCAATATCCTGGGCCAAAGTTCTAATATAAGTTCCTTTGCTACAAAAAACTTCAATAACTAGATAGTTGTTTTTTAATGATAATAATTTTATATCATATATATTAACTTTTCTTGGTTCTCTATTTATCTCAATACCTTTTCTTGCATATTTATATAATGGAATACCTTTATATTTAATAGCAGAATACATAGGAGGAATTTGTGTGATTTCACCAATAAATGAATTCAAAATACTTCTAACAGAATCCTCATTCATCAAAATATTATCTTCAAATTTAGATAAAACATTCCCGGTAAAATCACCGCTATCAGTTTCTTCTCCAAATTTCAAAGTTGCTATATAAGATTTAGAAGAATCAATCAATTTAGCTGAAAACTTAGTATATTTCCCTAAACAACAAACAAGCAAACCTGTAGCAAAAGGATCTAATGTACCTGCATGACCTGCCTTGGAAGCTTCAAGAGCATGCCTAACTTTTTGCAATGCAATATTACTTGACAACCCTGATGGTTTATCAAGTAATATAAACCCATCAAGATTACGAAAAACTTTTTTGGACATATTTATTGTAAAAGTAAACTGAATAAAAAACTAAAAATCGCTATTAGCTTTATTTATCAAATCTAACAAATTATTAGCTTTTTCTATATGGGTGTCATGCAAGAATAACAAAGTTGGAACTGTATGTATATGCAATCTTTTATAAATGTATGAATGAAACCAACCTGATTTCTTATTCAAAAATTCCTCTACTATCTTAGGATCAACACCAAAGACAGTAAAATATATCTTGGCATACGCATAGTCAACCGAGAGATCTACCTTTGAAATAGTAACAATGCCAATTTCCTTTATAGTAAATTTTTGGCTAATTATTTTTGATAAATCTTTCTGAATTTGTTTAGAAATACGAGTATTTCTACTTGACACTTTGTCAATATCAATCATTTTCATAAATAGAAAACGTTCCTAATATATTATAATGTTCTAGCTATTTCTTTAATTTCAAAAATTTCTAACTGATCATTAGGAATAATTTCTGGATTTCCTTTCAATGTAATACCACAATCAAATCCAGATCTTACCTCTTTCACATCATCTTTAAATCTACGTAAAGAATCTATTTGTCCGGTCCAAACCACTACATTATTTCTAAATAATCGTACTTTTGAATCTTTTTTTACTATACCTTCAGTTACCATGCAACCAGCAACACTACCAATTTTTGATATTGCATATACTTCACGAATTTCTACAGTACCAATGATATCTTCTTTCTTCTCTGGAGCCAACATACCAGACATAGCAGATTTAACATCATTAATTGCATCATAAATAATATTATAATAACTCATTCTAACATTATTTAACTCTGCATTCTTCTTAGCTATGGCATCTGCCTTAACATTAAAACCTATTATAAAAGCATTTGAAGCCACAGCTAGATTAACATCATTATCAGATATTCCACCTACAGCTGCATGAATAATCTTTACCTTTACTTCATCAGTAGATAATTTGATCAATGAATTAGCTAAAGCTTCCTGTGAACCTTGAACATCTGCTTTTATAATAATAGATAGAATTCTAGATTCTATAGCATCAGCCATATTATCAAACATAGATTCAAAATTTGCGGCATGTTTTTTAGCTAATTTTGAATCTCTAAACTTACCTTGTCTAAATAAAGCAATCTCTCTGGCTTTGCGCTCATCATTTAATGAAACTAGAATATCTCCAGCAGAAGGAACATCTGTAAGACCATGTATTTCGACAGGAATTGAAGGTCCAGCCTCTTGCAAAGCAAGTCCTTTTTCATCCAACATTGCTCTAACACGACCAAATGTAGCCCCTACAAGTACAACATCACCTTTTTTTAAGGTTCCATTTTGGATCAAAACAGTAGAAATAGGACCTTTACCCTTATCAAGACTTGCTTCAATAACAACACCTTTAGCACTAACATTTACAGAAGCTTTAAGCTCCAAGATTTCTGCTTGTAATAATATATGTTCTAACAAACTATCTATTCCAGAACCAGTTTTAGAAGAAACCATTATAAAGGGAATATCACCACCATATTCTTCTGGAACTATACCTTCTGATATTAGTTCTTGCCTTACTTTATCTAAATTAGCAGATTGTTTATCAGCTTTTGTTAGAGCAACAATCATTGGAATAGAAGCTGATTTAACATGGCTTATAGCTTCTTTTGTTTGTGGCATAACTCCATCATCTGCAGCAACTACCAAAACAACAATGTCTGTAGCTTTTGCTCCTCTAGCCCTCATGGCAGCAAAAGCTTCATGTCCTGGAGTATCAAGGAAAGTGATTGAGCCTAAAGAAGTTCTTACATTATAAGCACCTATATGTTGCGTTATACCACCTGCTTCATTACTTGCAATAGTAGCTTTTCTTATATAGTCAAGCAAAGAAGTTTTGCCATGATCAACATGGCCCATAACAGTAACTACAGGAGCTCTTGTAATATAATCAGATTGATTAATAACATTAGACTCATCTAGAAAAGTCTCAGGATCATCTATTTTTGCTGCAACTGCTGTATGACCTAGGTCTTCAACAACTATCATAGCTGTCTCTTGATCTAGCACTTGATTAATAGTAACCATTTGACCAAGTTTCATAAGATGTTTTATTACTTCCGCAGCTTTTATAGACATTTTATGAGCTAAATCTGCAACCGTAATAGTCTCAGGAACATGTATTTTTTTAGCTATAAACTCTTGTTGCTGGTTAACAGAATCTTTTAAAGAACCATTAGAATTCTGTTTATTATTTTTCGAAGACTTGTTAGTTTTTATTCCAGAAACTTTCCATCCATCAGCATCACTTAATAATGTCGAACGCTTATCTCTTTCTAAATTTTTCCTACGAGAACTCTCATCACTCCAAGAGGAAGCAACATCAGATGATTTTGGTGACTTTTTTGAAGAAACACTGCTCTTATTATCTTTTTTTATAGAAGTATTTTTATTATTTTTAGGAGCAGGATTTTCAGTTGCTTTTGAAACTTTGCGTGGACGATTTAACATGTCTTGCAAAGCAGCAGCTTCAGCTTCAGAAGTTTTTTTTGAATCTTCCCTATCATTAATTAATTTTTCAGGTTTTTTTTCTGTTTTTGTAATTGTATTTTGAGTTGCAGCGCGGTTATTTATTGTATTCTTAGGATTTTTCATAATTTGAGACTTAGAAGAAGACTCCATCTTATTTGAATCTTTATTATAAGATTCAATGTTATTACTAATAACATTGACAGATGCCTTTGATGGCACATTAATAGCATTTTTTAGTGAAATTTTATGCTCTGTATCTTCATTTCGAGGTTTTAAAAGACTATCAGCATCAACTTTTAAATTACCAATATTTTCATTAACATTTATAGGAGAATCTTCCTTATCCAAATATTCACCCTTAACCAAATCTGTATCTCTGACAGAAATTTTAAATGAAGATTCACCCACATTTTCATTTATTTTATTAATAACATCATTATTGATTCCAACTTTTTCCTTTTCCAAATCTTTATTAAGATTCTCATTTTTCTTAATAAAAGTACGTTTTTTCAAAATCTTCACTTGAATAGTTCTTGATCTGCCCCTAGCATCAGCCTGATAAATTTCGCTAGTTTCTCTTTTAGTCAAAACTATCTTTTTATCATTATTATCTATACCATGCGCTTTACGCAAAGATTCTAATAATTTAATTTTATCGCTATTAGTAACAAAGTCTTTTACTGAACTAACACTAGCACCAGCAGATCTTAATTGATCCAATAACACATCAGCAGACATATTAAGCTCAACAGCAAACTGAGCTACAGTTATAATCGACATCAAGACATATTCCCTGTATAGCTAAAATAAAAAAATAAATAATATATATAAAAAAACCAAAATTCCAATTTACATTATTATTTAAACCAATCTTCACGTGCTAGCATTATCAACTCACTAGCCTCATTAAAATTTAAACCAGATATTTCAGATAATTCTCCAGCATCTAACTCTGCTAAATCTTTTTTGCTAAGAATATTATTTACTCTTAAAGAGTCCAATATATTACTATTGATACCTTTAATATCTAACAAATCAGATTTCAAACCTAAATGTTCTTCCTTAACTATCGCTTCAGTTAATAAAGCATTTCTAGCTGATAATCTTAAATTATTCACAAAATCTTCGCTAAATGATTTTATATCTAATAATTCTTGCAATGGAACATACGCTATTTCTTCTATACCAGAAAATCCATTTTCAATTAAAATATCTGCTTCACTATTACTGATATTCAATTTATCTACAAAATAAGATATCAATCTCATTTTTTCAGTTTCCTGTCTTTTCAGGCTTTCATCAGAAGTCATGATATTTATTTTCCAACCAGTTAAATCTGAAGCAAGCCTAACATTTTGGCCTTTAATTCCAATTGCTTTAGGCAAATTATCATCATCAACAACTACATCCATAGAATGATTATTTTCATCTACAACTATAGACTCAACATTCGCAGGAGACAAAGCTCCAATTACAAACTGCGCTGGATCATCTGACCATAAAACTATATCTACTTGCTCACCACCTAATTCATTTCGAACAGCTGTTACTCGCAAACCTCTCATTCCAACACAAGTACCAATAGGATCTATACGTTTGTCATTAGCTACCACTGCAATTTTAGCTCTTATCCCAGGATCACGAGCAGCTGCTTTTATCTCCAATAAACCTTGTTCTATTTCAGGAACTTCGTTTTCAAATAAATATTTTATAAATTCAGGCGCAGTTCTTGATAAGATAACTCTTTGACCACGAATATTACGATCAATTCTTAATACCAAAGCTCTTACCCTGTCCCCCATTCTTAAATTCTCCTTAGGAATCATTTCAGAACGTGGTAACCTAGCTTCTATTCTACCTATATCTACTATCGCATCACCCTTATCAATTCTCTTAATTATGCCAGATATTACATTCTCTCCACGACTAAGAAAATCATTCAATATTTGCTCTTTTTCTGCATCCCTTACTCGTTGTAAAATAGCCTGTTTAGCAGCTTGAGCGCTAATTCTACCAAATTCAGACTGATCTAAGGGTTCTTCCAAATAATCTCCGACATCAATATTAGGGTCTATGTCCTTAGCATCTAACAACATTTCTTGCTTGTCAGGATCCTGTAAGCCATTTTCATCTGGAACAATAAGCCACCGACGAAAACCTTCATATTTACCAGTATCCCTATCTATAGAAACACGAATATCAACATCTTCTTTAAATTTTTTCTTCATAGCAAAGGCAAGAGCGCCCTCTAAAGCTGAAAAAATAACTTCACGGGTAACATTTTTTTCACGTGCCAATGCATCGACCAACATAAGAATTTCACGACTCATCGCCATTTGCCCTTGAAATCTAGAATAGGATCCAATTTTGCTCGATCCACATCATTAAGAACGAAATCAATAGTTTGAATATTTTTTTTATTATCCAAACTATCTACATTTATTCCAAACGTAATATCACAAGAATTTACTTCATTGACATTATAATCAGAAGGTAAATCACTTTTTAATAACAAAACACCTCTAAAAATCTTTCTACCATTGAGTGCATTATGAAATTTAATTTCAACTCTTTCACCAATAAAACGCAAAAAATCAGAAAATTTGCGCAATGGTCTATCTATTCCTGGAGAACTAACTTCAAGATTACTATAATTAATATTTTCTACAGCGAATACATGAGTTAAATGACGAGACACTTCTTCACAGTCATCTATACTTATGCCTGATACTTTATCAATGGTAACCCGCAAAACACCAGCAGAAAGAATCTCTATATCGACAAGTTCAAAATCACTTGACAATCCCTGTAAGGCATTTTCTGCAATAGAAAATAAATCAATCATATATAAAATTATAAATGGATAAAATCCGATAAAGATAAAAAATAAAAAACCAGTTCAGCTCAAAAAAGCTGAATACGATAATCGAACAATTTCACGAATTCATGGTAAATCAGTGCTTGACTGATAATTTTAACAGACATTTGATTAAAATTATACTATAAGTATAAAAGTATACAAAAAAATCAATTGAAATGTCTTCTTTTTCTGCTAAGAACTCCTAAATTAGACTCATGAGCACTTGGATTACTAGGTTGCCAATCATCATTAGGATTAACAGTTGTATCAACTAAATTTTTTTTCTTTTAGAAAAAGCATCATTATTCTTATTAAAAGAATTTATCTTGTTGTTTCTTTTAAGAACAACTTTATTATCATGAATTCTATGAGCGCTAGATTTAGGAAAAGAATTTTTAACTGAAGAAGAATTGCTAGATATATTACTACTTTCATTGTTTTCATTGATTTTATAATTTTTATTATTTTTATTTATTTGGTAACTATTACCATAATTATTATTCTTTAATGTTTTAGATTCTTTTTGATATAAAGGACGAGAATCAGTTTTGTTTTTCTTAGGCGAATTAATCCTAACATTAGATTCTCTAGTGCTAGCAGATTTTGAAGAGTTTATAAACTCCTTTGCATTTGAAAATCCACTCTTAAGCATAATTGCCATTACAGATGAATCATCAAATTCATAATAATTACCACGACGCAAATTACGTGGTAACGATATATCACCATACCTTACTCTAATTAACCTACTTACCATAATACCTATATTTTCGAACATTCTCCTAACTTCTCGATTTCTACCTTCCTTGATAACAATCTTATACCAGCGGTTTGTTGACTCACCACCTAAAGATTCTAATGATTCAAAACGGGCAATGCCATCATCTAATGACACCCCTTCTTTCAAAGACTTCCTTTGTAAATCAGTAAGTTCACCGACAATTCTAACTGCATATTCACGCTCAAAATTATATCTAGGATGCATAAAATAATTTGCTAAATCCCCTGAGGTTGTAAAAATGAGCAAACCCTCAGTATTGATATCTAATCTACCAACAGATATCCATCTTCCTAATTCCATTTTAGGAAGATTAGCAAAAACGCTTTCTCTACCTTGAGGGTCTTTATTACTTACTATTTCTCCAGCAGGTTTATGATATACCAAAATTCTTGGAGACTTACGAATATTTGCTCTACGAATTAACTTCCCATTTAGACGAATAAGGTCGCTTGGTTTTACTCGTTGACCAATATGAGCTGGAGCTCCATTAACAGATATTCTGCCAGCAACTATAAGGTCTTCCATTTCCCTTCTAGAACCAATTCCTAATTCCGCAAGCACTTTATGCAATTTTGGATTAATATCATCATGACTTAAAGATTGTTTTAACTTATTAACAATATGATCAGATTTTTCTAAAAAAGAAAAATCCAAATTATCAACATCGTTAACAGGTTCATTAGCAGCACTATTTACACTAGAATCACTAATATTGTCTCTATGACGCCTAAATGGAGTACGTAGTTTACGTCCTTTACGAGATAAATTTACTTTATCTTCGCACTCACAATCTGATTTTGACAACTTATCACCATTACAAATACTGCTTGGTGTAACTTTATTATTAGTCACCTAGACAACTCCAAACCATAAACTCCTGGAAGGTTTACTAACGGCAGTAGATATTCCCAAATAAATTTTATTTTAAAATATAAAACTAGAAAACTTCAGGATCGAATAAAAGAAAGATGTTCAACACAAATAAATTCTTGACACTGTTATCTAAAAAAAACATATCGTTAGAAAACATAAATCACGAATAAACATAAAAAATATATAGAAATAATCGTTTAATTCTACATTATACAAAGAAAATATGTAAATAGGTAATTAAAAAATATTGATTAATTCTAAATAAACATTATTATACAATAATGGGTCTTACGAATAAACACAACATAAGACATATAACCTGCCGATATAGCTTAGATGGTAGAGCAGCGCATTCGTAATGCGAAGGTCAGAGGTTCGACTCCTCTTATCGGCACCAAATAAATTCTTATATACAAGTTTATCGACTGCAATCATATAGGTAACTACAGAATAATGCAACGAATCTAATAGTATCTGATTATAACCTGCATCTTATTTATTTGCTAAAAAATTATTTTTTATACAAAATATAAGTTGTATTGAAACAATCAAATATAAGTTACCTACAATGAAATATGGCATTACAAAAACAATAGCATTACAATGTTGTTTTGTTCGATAATTATAACATAATGATTGGAATTAGCTTATTATGAAACCAAATATACACCCAGAATATCGTGATGTTGTTTTTCTAGATGTACAAACTGATCATAAACTCATAGTTAGATCAACTGTACAAACTAGGGAATCTATTAAGATAGAAGGCAATGAATATCCTTTGTTTAAATGTGATGTAACTTCAAAATCTCATCCATTTTATACAGGAGCGCAAACTAGATTGGTGGAAACAGGCAGAGTTGAAAAATTCAGAGCACGTTTCTCTCGCACTGCTACACCTAAAACCAAACAATAAAAAATACTACAAGTTTACCTAAATTATATCAATATTTGACAATTGAATATTTTAGGTAAATTTTTCTTAATTAGTATTTTATAAAAATTAAGAATGGTTTTCTATAATCAAATATTATGTATTACAAAATCAACATAAACCATACAGGCAAAAATTCAATAGTTTCTTTTGCGTCAATATAAGAAAAGATAGAAATAAATCTTATCATTGTGAACTATTAACTAAACAAGAAAACATGATTATAGAAACAAAAAAAACTATATTAAAAGAAATATTGGGCCAGTTTTGGCCAATATTAATCACACAAATTGTCTCTGTATCTTATGGTCTGATTGATACAATTATGAGTGGACACTCAAGCAAAGAAGACTTGGCAGTTGTTGCTTTATCAAGCTCAATATACATAACAGTATTTGTAAGTTTAATAGGAGTCATAAATTCGTTAATACCTATAATAGCGAACAATTTTGGCAAAAAAAAATATGAAGCAATAGGTGTTTATTGGTGTCAGGGAGTTTGGATTGCAATCCTCCTATCTTTTATAGGTTCTATATTTCTATATTTTCCTAATATATGGTTTAGATTCTTTGGAAATATGGATGAAAATGTTTACTCAAATATATCTTCTTATTTAAATATATTAATACTTGCTTTGCCAGCATCTTTAATTTTCCGAACCATATATAATTTATGTGCTTCGTTATCTAGGTTTAAGAAATTAATGTTTATAAGCATATTATCCATAATTCTTAAAATTATATTTAATTGCTTGTTTATATTTGGATCTAAGCATATTCCAAAAATGGGAGCAACTGGAGCAGCATTATCAACTGTAATAGTAACTTGGATAAATCTTATAGTTGCTTTATACATTATAAAAACAGATAATTTTTTTTCCAAATTCAAACTAACTATATACAAACCAAAATTAACAGAAATTAAAGAACTACTAAAAATTGGCCTACCAATGAGCGGATCTTATTTAGTAGAAGTATTAACATTCACATCCATGGCAATATTAGTTGCTCAAGAAGGACTTGTGGCTATTGGTGGACATCAGATTATTGCGAATATAGCAGGGGTAACCTATGTATTTCCAATTGCATTAGGAATAGCTACATCTTCAGCTGTTGCACAAGCAATTGGAGCAGAAAATTATCAACTAGCTAAAGAAATAGGAAATATAGGACTAAAATTAACTATTTTTCTATCTCTTATAATTGCAATTCTTGTTTTTTCAAATAAAGAAAACATAATAAATATATATACCAATGATAATTTAATAAAAAATACCATTCTAAATCTTGTTATGATAGTACTGCCATTGTTTCATATATTTGATTCTATTCAATGCTTTAATTCATATCTATTAAGAGCTTATAAGATAAGCACTATACCATTTATTACTCAAATAATATCTTTGGGAGTCATAGGGTTAGGTGGAGGATGGTGGTTTGGTTTTGGAAAAGGCATTAATTATTTCGAATACATTAATAAAATTATTGCACCAGAGTCATATATTGCAGTAAGTAGTTTATGGTTATTATCCACAATAGGTATGATTGCCTCATCATTTTTTCTATATATTATATATATTAGAGTTACAAACAACTATGCTAATAAAGAAATCGACATTTTTAAATAAAAAAATGTTTTTTATAAAATTTTAACTCTTCTATAGACTCATAAATATCAGCTAATGCTTCATGTTGATTCTGTTTAATAAATTTACATTTAGTATCAGGATGCCATCTATGAATAACTTCTTTTATAGAACTGACATCTATATTACGATAATGAAAAAAATTTTCTAAATTAGGCATATATAATTTCATAAAATTACGATCTTGATGTATGGTATTACCACATAAAGGTGATTTATTGACAATTACATATTTTTTTAAAAAATCTAATATTATTATTTCCGCATCACTCTCATTAAGTTCAGATTTTCTAACCTTGTCGACTAAACCACTTCTGTTATGAACAGAGGTATTCCATTTATCCATTGCATCCAGTATTTCGTCACTTTGCTTTATAACCAATACAGGTCCTTTTGAAATAATATCTAAATTATTATTAGTAATTAGAACTGCAATTTCTAATATACGCTCTTTATGCATATCCAAACCACTCATTTCCATATCAATCCAAACCAATCTATCATCTTTTAAATTTTTCATATATTATCTACATAATTAGTTTTAATCTTACATTAATAATTTACTATATTTAGAGTAAGTCTACTATAGAAACAATCAAAATATTACTATATGAAAAATCACATTATTGGTCGAGTTGTTGAATTTCATAAGCAGCATTACATAGTAGAGTCAGATAATTCTTTATATAAGTGTTATATGAAAGGCAAAAAAAACTATGCAACTATAGGTGACTGGGTAGAAGTAAGCAAAGAATCATATGATAAAAATTGTATAGTAAATATATTAGAGAGAAAAAATATTTTTTATCGTTCTGAGAAAAATAAAATCAAAAAATTAGCAGCAAATATAGATCATGTAATTATTATAGCTGCCACTAAACCAGAGTTTTCTACAGAAACCATAGCTAACATAATATTAGAATCATTTAGATCGAAAATAGATGTAACAATAATTTTGAATAAAGATGATTTAAAAGAAGACCTACCAAGAAGTATTGAAAAAATTAATGCTATAAAACCAGACGAAATAAATATAATTACACTAAGTGCAAAATACTTAAATAATCAAGACATTAATAATAAACTAATTCATGTTCTAAGTAATAGGACTACTTTATTAGTTGGGCAAAGTGGCATGGGAAAGTCTACTATCATAAATAAATTAGTGCCATCTGCGAATGCCGCTACAAATGAATATTCTAAACACCTAGGAACAGGAAAACATACTACAAGTTACACAAAAATATACAAACTAAATATTGAAAATAGCTTCATTATAGACTCTCCTGGAATTCAAGAATTCTCAATTGGACATATTAAGCTAAACGAAATTGATAAAGGATTTCCAGAATTTAAAAATTTCATCCATACGTGTCAATTTTATAATTGCACACATTGTCACGAACCATTTTGTGGGATAATACAAGCAGTAAAAGACAATAGAATAAAAAAACAAGATATTCTTTATATAAAAAAATTATTAAAGAATATCAAGAAAACAAAAACTGTAATAATACTATTTTTTCTTAAAGACTAGTTTTTCTTTAATTCGAGCTGAACGTCCAAATCTAGATCTAAGATAATATAATTTAGCTCTTCGAACACTACCCAATCTTTTTATCTCTATAGCTTCTATTTGAGGAGAATAAAATTGAAAAGTTCTTTCAACAGCTTCGCCTGAAGAAACTTTCCTAACAATAAATGAAGAATTAAGACCTTTGCTTCTTTTAGCTATTACAACGCCTTCATATATTTGAACCCTTTTACGTGTACCTTCTACTACGTTTACACTAACAGAAACTGTATCTCCTGGAGAAAAATCAAAGTTTTTTTTAGGACTGCTTAAACGAGAAATTTCTTCTTTTTCTAAAATGCCAATTAAATTCATAAATACTCCGAAATCATCATTCATTCTATTTTTATAAAATATATTTTTAGCCTAGAACTAGAGGATGATATTGTTAAATAATAAAGAATTATAATTTACTTTATTCAATAAATCCAGTGCCATTATAGTAATTTTATTAACTTTGGAACAATATCAAAAAGATTTCCCACTATTCCATAGTCAGAAAATTGAAAAATAGGTGCATCTCTATCATTATTTATTGATACAATAACACCCGCATTACAAATACCAGCAATATGTTGTGCCGCACCTGATATACCTATAGCAAAGTATAATTTTGGTGAAATGCTTTTGCCAGTTTGACCTATTTGCAAATCATTAGAAGTATAACCAGCATCAACAGCAGCACGAGATGCCCCAACAGCAGCTCCTAATTTATCAGCTAAACCACATATCAAATTATCAAAATTTTCTTTGCTGCCTAGTGCACGACCCCCAGCTACTACAATATTCGCTTTCAATAAATCAGGACGATTTGTGAGATTTATTTTATCATCTACTAAAATAGATAAACCAAGATTATCTATTGGAGAAACATGCTCTACTAAAACAGTAGAATTCTTTTTATAAGAATTTTTATTAGCAAAAAATGATGTGTTTATAGTAAGAATTTTCGTATTTTCATTACAAGAAACAGTTTCTATAAACTTACCTGTGTATATAAAACGCTCGAAAATATCCTTAGAAATAATATCAGTAACTTCAGATATTGGGGCAATATCTAAGATACCTGCTAACCTTGGAGCAATGCTTTTTGCAAAAGAAGAATTAGAAAAAATAACACAAGAATAATCACTAGCTAATTTAGAAATTTGTAAAGCATGATTCTCTGCTAGAAAATCTCCAAAATAAAATGCATCAACTACCAATATCTTCGTTATATAATTAGATATATTAGTAGCTTCTTTTATAACCCTTTCTAAATTATACCCAATTATCAATATATGTATCTCTTCTTTTAATCCTAATCTTGAAGCAGCTTCTAGAAGATTTATAGTGGAACTATCAAGAGAATAATTATTATGATCAGGAACTATTAATATCATATTAATTCATTCTTAAGTTTATCTAAAAAAATATTTATTTCGTTGAAAAATACAGTTTTTTTATCTTTTTTCGCTTCTTTCATATTTAATCTAATTATTCTTGGTTTGATGTCATTTAAGATTTCTTCTGAATTGATTAATTCAATCTTTTTCTTTTTTGATTTAATTAAATTTTGTAAAGAAATATATCTAGGTTGGTTAAGATTAAGATCTGCTGTAATAACAGTTGGTAATTTTACAGAAACTAATTTTGACCCAAAATCAACCTCCATATTTACTAAAAATCTATTATCTATAAAATCTATACAGCTAGCAAATGTTGCCTGAGACCAATTTAATAATCCAGCTAATATTTGCCCAGTTTGGCAATAATCATTATCTATAGACTGCTTACCTAAAAATACAATTTGAGGTTTTTCTTCTTGAACCAATTTTTTTATAATTTTAGCGACAGCTAATGGTTGTAAATCAATATCAGAATAAACAAAAAATGCCCTATCAGCTCCCATTGCTAATGCATTTTGCAAAACAGATTTACAATCAATACCACAAGAAACAACAATAATTTCAGAAACAATACCTTTTTCTTTTAATTGAATTGCTGTCTCCAAAGCAATTTCATCAAAAGGATTCGCAGAAATTTTTACATTGTCTGTTTTAACACCTAGATTATCATCTCTAATTTGAACTGTAACATTATGATCTATAACACTTTTTATAGCTACTAAAACCTTCATTAATAGAATCCCAAACTATTTTAATTATATATTAGCCAAAGCACGAATATGCAAAACCACACTTCTACTTAAAGATGATAAATTATATCCACCTTCCAATATACTAACTATACGTCCATTTGCATATTGTTCAGATAACTCAACAATAATATTAGTTATCCAAGCATAATCATATTCTGTTAAACAAATTTGACTCATATCATCTTCTTTATGAGCATCAAAACCAGCAGAAATTAATATCACTTCAGGTTTATGTTTATGTATAGCTGGAACCCAATGATTATTAACAATATCTCTAATTCTACTGCTTTTTGCATAAGCATTTACTGGCAAATTACACATATTATTTTTTTTTAAAGAATGTTTTCCTAAATAAGGATAAAATGGATGTTGAAAAAAACTACACATCAAAACACGATCATCATCATAGAATATTTCTTCAGTACCATTACCATGATGAGCATCAAAATCCACAATTGCTAATCTACTTACCTTGTACTTATCAAAAGCATATTTAGCTGCTATTGCAACATTATTAAAAAAACAAGAACCCATAGCATTGTCATGATTTGCATGATGACCAGGAGGCCTTATCGCACAAAAAGCGTTTTTTACACTATTACTAAATATAGCATCTATAGCAAACATACCAGAACCAGCAGCATATAATGCAGATTCAAATGTATAAGAATTCATTATGGTATCGTTATCTATATAATAATATTCACCATCAGTTGGAATGTTTTTATATAGATAATCTAAATAAATAGGAGAATGAACTCTTAATATATCTTTTTTTAATGCTTTAAAAGAATAACCTTGTTTTACAAAAGACATTAAACCACTTGCTAGCATTTGATCAGATATAGCATATATTCTCTCTGGAGAATCTGGATGAAAACAACCCATTTCATGCTTTAAACTACTAGGATGAGTCACATACATAGTCTTCATAAAAAGCCTATAGTTAGAAATCAAAATTCTAGACAAATTGTATTATATGATGAAATCGATAAAAATATTTAGAACTATCATTGATAAATTTTTACCGGTTTAAGTAAAAATAAAACATGCAAATAATTTATATATCAAAAAATAAAAACATAGAATTATTTAAAATATTCTATGTTTTTATTTAAAACTTTATTTTATACAGAATTATATTATTTTGATAACTTAATTCTATCTTTCAATTCTTTTCCAGCTTTGAAAATTGGTACTTTTCTTTCTTTCAATAAAACAAGACTTCCAGATTTTGGATTACGAGCAATTCTAGAATGTCTTGTTACAATTGAAAAACTTCCAAATCCACGCACTTCTATTCTTTTGCCTAACTTCATAGCATCTTCTAGCGAAGAAAGAATTGTTTTAACCAGATGTTCAACATCCTTTAACGACAAATCAGGATATTTAGATACTAAGTTATCAATTAAATCTAATCTAGTCACATTAACTAACCATCATTACGCTGTTGATCTAATTTTTCCTTTAGCAAAGCTCCAAGATTTGTTGTTCCTGAAGAAGCACTAGCATCAGACATGCGTTGTATTGTGTCTACTGTTTCTACAACATCACGCGCCTTAACTGATAATTGAATTGATCTAGCCTTCTTGTCTATATTTAAAATCATAGCATCAACATTATTACCTGCTTTGAGAATACTAGTTGCATCCTCAACTTTACCAGAAGATATTTCTGATGATCTTAAATAAGCATCAACTTCTGGAGCAAGTGTAACTATAGCCCCTTTAGGCTCTACTGATTTTATAATACCTGAAACAACCGAACCTTTATCATGAGAAGCAACAAAATCTTGGAAAGGATCATTCACTAACTGTTTTACCCCTAAAGAAATTCTTTCTTTAGATGTATCTATTCCTAAGACAACAGCTTCAATTTCATCACCTTTTTTCAGAGCTCTAACTATCTCTTCACCACTATCAGTCCAAGATAAATCTGATAAATGAACCAACCCATCAATTCCTCCAGGAAGTCCAACAAATATACCAAAATCAGTAATTGATTTAATTGCTCCTTTAACCTTATCACCTTTTTTAAAGTTAACAGCAAATTCTTCCCATGGATTAACACGACATTGCTTCATTCCTAAAGAAATACGACGACGCTCCTCATCTATTTCAAGAACCATTATTTCGACTTCATCACCTAAAGTTACTACTTTTCGTGGATCAACATTCTTATTAGTCCAATCCATCTCTGACACGTGAACTAAACCTTCAATACCAGATTCAACTTCAACAAATGCACCATAATCGGTTAAATTTGTAACCTTACCAAATAATCTGGTGCCTTGTGGATAACGTCGAGATAAATCAACCCAAGGATCCTCTCCTAGTTGTTTAACACCAAGAGAAACTCTGTTTTTTTCTTGATCAAATTTTAAAACTTTAGCTTCTATTTCTTGACAAACTTGTAACACTTCAGATGGATGTCTAACACGACGCCAAGCCATGTCTGTTATATGTAACAATCCATCAACACCACCTAAATCTATAAAGGCTCCATAATCTGTGATATTTTTCACTACTCCTTTTACCACAGCTCCTTCGTATAAGTTCTCTAACAATTTTTGACGTTCTTCCCCTACACTTGCTTCAAGAACTTGTCTTCTAGATAAAACTACATTATTCCTTTTTCTATCAAGTTTGATAACCTTAAACTCCATAGTTTTACCTTCATATGGAGTAGTATCTTTTACAGGACGTAGATCTACTAATGAACCTGGAAGGAAAGCGCGAATACCATTAGTCATTACAGTAAGACCACCTTTAACCTTACCTGTAATTGTTCCAGTAATTAATTCTCCACTTTCTAGAGCTTGTTCTAATTTCAGCCATGCTGACAACCTTTTTGCCCTATCTCGAGATAAAATAGTATCACCATAACCATTTTCTAAAGAATCAATAGCTACTGATACAAAATCTCCTGTATTTACTTCTATATTGCCTTGATCATCTAAAAATTCTTCTAAAGGTATTAAGGCTTCTGATTTAAGTCCAGCATTCACAACAACAAAGTTATGATCTATTCTTACAACTTCAGCGCTAATTACTTCACCAGACTTCATGTCTTGTTTTTTTAAACTTTCTGCAAATAATTCAGCAAAACTCTCTCCGCTACTAGCGTTTGATGAAAATAATGACATAGGAGTATTAAACCATTCGGTACAAAGACCATAAAAATACACACCAAATAATTGGTGGAGTTAAAAAAACTACTAATATTTTATTAATCCTCAAAAATATTAGTAGTGCCTATTCTTCCATAAATCTAATATTACGCTTACTGTTTCATCATTTGTAAGATAAGAAGAATCCAATATATGAGCATCATAAGCAGGTATTAAAGGTGATACTACACGTTGAGTATCTCTTAAATCCCTATCTATTATAGCACTTCTAAGGTTGCTAATGTTAACAGAGACTTTACTAGTTATCAACTGTTTATAACGTCTTTCCACTCTTATATCAATATTTGCAGTTAAAAAAATTTTTAAACTGGCAAAAGGAAAAACTACTGTGCCCATATCTCTACCATCAGCTATCAAACCAGGCTCTTGAATACAGCTACGCTGTATATTTAACAAAGAATCACGAATAATTCTATTCTCTGAAATAATAGAAGCCAATTTACCAACATCTTCATTCCTAATTTTCTCAGTAATATCTAAACTATTAACATGTATATTATTACTATGAAAAGAAAATTTTAATGTTTTTAATAAACTTAAAATTGCATTAATATCAGTATATGAAATACTATTTTGAATAATAAAAAAAGCTAAAGATCTATATATGGCACCAGAATCTAAAATTGACCAACCTAATATTTTTGCTAAAGAAAAAGCTACCGTCCCTTTACCAGAAGCGGTGGGGCCATCAATTGCAATAATTGGGATATTGTTCTTTATGTTCACAGGCAGACAAATATTAGCACTTTATATCTTTTGTATTAACATTTTGTTATACACATCAAAATATTCTGGAAATGTCTTATTAACGCAAGAAGGATCCATAATCCTTACATTGGTTTTGCCAAATGCAGTCAAAGAAAAACACATGGCCATTCTATGATCATCCCATGTATCTATAGATACATGGGATGGCCAATTATCTATATCAATTGGATCAATAGATAACCAGTCATCACCAGACTCTACCTTAACACCAAACTTACTTAACTCAACTTGCATAGCATTTATTCTATCTGTTTCTTTCACACGCCAACTGCCTATATTGCGTAAAAAACATTTTCCATCAGCATATAGCGCTAATACAGCAGCAGTCATAGCAGCATCAGGTATCATATTAAAATCAACATCAAAAGATTTTAATTTCTCCCCATTACATACCAAAATACCACTGGATTCAATAGAATTTTCCGAAAATTTAATATTGGCTCCTATAGATGTTAAAAACTTCGTAAACTCTATATCACCTTGAATACTATTATTTCCTACACCATTAATAATAATAGGTCCTCCAGCAATAGCTCCTAAAGCTAGAAAATAAGATGCAGCAGAAGCATCACCTTCAACAGATATTTTGCCAGGAGTAGTATAAAAATCTTCATGATTTATAAAAAAACTATCATTTGATATTCTATTAACAACAACCCCAAATTTTTCCATCAAATTTAAAGTAATATCTATATATGGTTTTGAAATTAATTCTCCATCTAAATTAATAGTAAGATTAGTTTTATTTTTATTTGTAAACACAGGAGCTGCTAATAATAAAGCAGTTAAAAATTGACTAGATACAGAGCCTTTTATAGAAACACTATCTGTATTAGATTTTATAAAAGGACTAACTATCAAAGGTGGGTATCCTTCCTTATCATAATATTTAATATTGCATCCCAATTGCCTCAATGCATTCACTAAATCTCTAATCGGACGCTCATGCATTCTTGGAACACCATGCAGCTTATAATATCCATCCATAAAAGAGAGAACAGCAAGCAATGGACGTAATGCAGTACCAGCATTACCTAAAAATAAATCAAAACTTCCATTATTCAAGCTGCCATTGCTTATTAATTCAATATTATTTATATCTTTATCTACAATGATAATGCCTAATTTAGATAGAGCATCTATCATAACTTTGGTATCATCAGAACTTAATAAACCATTAATTTCTGTTACTCCGTTAGACAAAGCCGATAATAATAATACTCTATTAGAAATGCTTTTTGAACCTGGCAGAATAAAACCACCCTCAGCTTTACAATATTTACCTAAATCCAAATAAGCCATTTTTTGATCCATACATTTATTCCTTAAACCAGTTACGGCGAGCAATAGAGGCTTTTTCTAAAATTGAATACAACAATTTCCTATCTTTTGTATCTAACGCTTTTCTAGCCATTAAAATTAAAGAAAGTACTTTCTCCAACTCTATCTCTATAAATTTCTTATTAGAAAAAAATATATCACACCACATATCTGGAGAACTAGCAGATATTCTACTGAAATCTCTAAACCCAGAACCAGCTAATGATAATCTTCTATCGCAATTTTCAGAAGATGCTACCTGAGACATATACATATAAGATAGAAAATGAGGCAAATGACTAACAGAAGCAAAGATACTATCATGTTCTTCTGGGCTCATATACATTACATTTGCACCGCAACACAACCAAAAATTACTTATAATATCTAGATCTATTTTTCTATTTTCTATCAAGGGAGTAATAACAACATTCTGCTGATTAAAAAGTTCTGCAGTTGCAGCGTCTGGACCTGTTTTCTCTATTCCTGCTATAGGATGGCCTGGAATAAATTGACAGACACAATCATCTAAAACATCATAAGCTGCATTAATTGTATCCATTTTTGTACTGCCTACATCTGTTATTATTGCATCTGGTAACAAATTAGGTTTTATTTTCAATAACAAATCTCTTACATGACCAACTGGAGTAGCTAACATTATAAAATTTGCTCTTGAAACAGCAAATTCTAAACTACCATGGTCATCTATGATTTTTAGTTCTTTAGCGCGTATCAAAGATTCCTGGTTATTATCCACACCAATGATACGACCATTATAACCGGATCTCCTCAGAGCCAAAGCAAAAGAAGAACCTATTAAGCCAACACCAATAATAGATAAAATTGATACATCACAATTTTTAAATAAAACATCATTTTTATTATTCATACCTTGTTAATAATATCCTTTAGTGTATTTAAAAACAATGTATTCTCTAATTTCTTACCAATAGTCACTCTAAGCCACTCTGATAAACCATAATTATCAACTGGACGAACAATAATTCCTCTTTTTAATAATTCAAAATTTATATTTTTAGCATTCCCCACTTTAACTAATACAAAATTTCCAAAACTAGGAATATACTCCAGATTTAAAGAATCAAATGATTCATACAAATGATGTTTTTCTTCCTTATTTAGTACACAACTTTTATATAAAAAGTCTTGATCTTCTAAAGCTGCAATAGCTGCTAATTGAGCTAATGAATTTACATTAAATGGTTGTCTTACTCTGTTTATAAAATCAGCTATATCAGGATGAGAAACTGAAAAGCCGACACGCAACCCAGCAAGTCCATAAGCTTTTGAAAAAGTTCTTACTACTATTAAATTTGGATATTTTTGTATTAAAGAAAAACTATCAAATCTATCAATTTCATCTAAATATTCAGTGTAAGCTTCATCTAAAACTACTAAAACTTTGCTGCTATATTTTTTATATACACTATCTAAAAAATCAATGATGTCATTCTTAGGTATAAAAGTACCAGTTGGATTATTTGGATTGGCAATAAAAATCAATCTAGTATCATCACTTATTGCATCATAAAATTTTTTTAAATCATGCTTATAGTCAATAGATGGTATTTGTATATGCCTAGAGCCTCTTGCTTGAGTAGCTATTTTGTAAACAGCAAATGAATATTCAGAATATATTGCAGAAGATCTGTTATCTAAAAAAGCCAGAGATATTAACTCTAGTATATCATTCGAACCATTACCCAGAACAATATTTTCTATTGGAATAGAATATTTTTTGGATAAAGCATATTTTAAATCAAAACCATTAGCATCTGGATATCTAGATATAGTCCTGAAAGACTGAGTTATTATATTTAATACACTATCAGAAACACCAAGAGGATTCTCATTAGAAGCAAGTTTAACAATACATTTTGGATCTATATTAAACTCTCTCGCTAATTCCTCTATTGGTTTTCCTGCCTGATAAGGATTAATTTTTTTTATATAATCTGGCAAAAAAAATCTATTTTCAATAACCATAATTTACTCACTGTGCTGGATAAGAACCTAATATCTTAAAAAATGCTACTTGCGATTTTATCAAACGTAAAGCATTAAAAACATTTTCATCATTCTGGTGACCTTCTATATCTATATAGAAATAATATTCCCACTGCCCAGTACGAGCAGGTCTAGATTCAAAGCGAGTCATAGAAACATGATTAGTAGCAAATGGCTTTATCATTTCATAAACAGCACAAGATCGATTTGGAACAGCCAAAATCAAACTTGTTTTATCTTTACCGCTAGGCATTGATTCTGAATTGCCTATAGCAACAAAACGAGTCCGATTATTAATATCATCCTGTATCTTAGAATAAACTGCCTTCAAACCCCAAGAGTCTGCTGCTATCATCCCAGCTATAGCAGCAGAATTATGATTAGATGAAGCATAACGAGCTGCTTCAGAATTGCTAGAAGCAGGAACCCTTTCTATATTAGGAAAATTTTTATTTAACCAATTTTGACATTGAGCTAATGCTTGAGGGTGTGCCATTATTTTATTAACACCATCCATTGTTCCATTCTTAGTAAGCAAACAATGCTCTATTATTAATGAACGCTCTCCTAATATTTTCACATTAGTATTAAGAAAAAGATCTAAACTCCTATTAACAGCCCCTTCAAGAGAATTCTCAATAGGAACAATGCCAATATCAGCCTTACCATTCTCTACTGAATAAAAAACTTCATCAAAAGAAGCACACGACAATCTATCCATAGAATGTCCTAAATGCTCAAATGCTGCTTGCTCAGAAAATGATCCTGATGGCCCTAGATAAGCAACTTTTGTACGACGTTCTAAATCACGGCAAGCAGACATAATCTCTTTCCAAACATAATAGATAGCATCTTTTTGAAAAGGACCTCTATTTTTATTTTGCAAAGCATCTATAATCTGAGCCTCTCTATCTGGCTTAAAAACTGCTGAATTAAACTTTGTATTATTTTTAATATCACCTACTTTAATAACTACTTCAGCACGTTTATTTAATAATTCCAAGATTTGCTGATCAATATCATCTATTAAATTACGCAAAGGCAGCAAACTTGATTGTAACAATACTTCATCATCCATAATGACACTCGAAATCTCTCATATATTTAATCAAAGATAAAACACCGGACATCGACATAGCGTTATAGATAGAAGCTCTTAATCCACCTACAGTTCTATGTCCATTTAAATTTATTAGACCTAATTTTTTAGCCTCTGATAAGAAAACATTAGTCAAAACATTATCTTTTATCATAAAAGGAATATTTACTCTTGACCTTACACTTCTTTCTACTTCATTCTGATAAAAGTCAGTAGAGTCTAGATAATCATAAAAAACTGAAGATTTCACCCTGTTCTCTTCAGCCACAATAGATAAGCCGCCTTTTGTCTTTAACCATTTAAACATTAGACCAGCTACATAAATTGGAAATATTGGCGGAGTGCTGTACAAAGAATTTGCTTTAAAAATATTAGTATAATTGAAAGATGAGGGGCATGATGGCAAAAATTTTTCTAATAAATCCTTTCTAATTATAACAACAGTAAGACCTGCAACACCAATATTTTTTTGAGCGCAAGAGAATACTAGTCCAGTTCTTTCTATAGCTAATGGCCTTGTCAAAAAATTAGAGGATGCATCCACAACTAGTACAGAATCAACAGACATATCTGATAAAATAGGCCAGTCAATAAACTCAATGCCATCAATGGTTTCATTACTACATAAATGAATATAAGAAGATTCTTTACTTAATTTCCAATTTTCTAAAAGAGGCATCCATCTACGAGTCTTATATTTAAGATTATTATGATTTAAAATAGAATTATTATCTGCAGCTATACGTACATTTCCATATTTTTTTGCTTCAAGATAAGATGTATAAGACCAATGACCTGAAACTATAAAATCAGCATTTCTGCTGTAACATCTAGCCATAAGGTTCATGGGAACAAAAGCATTAGCCCCATGACCTCCAGCATGCGTAAAAATAATTGCATAATCATTACTTAAATTCAATAAACCACGCAAGTCGTATTCTGCTTCATAACAAATATTAGCAAAATAATCACTTCTATGACTCATCTCTAATATAGAAAAGCCAGTATCATTCCAATTAATTACATCATGCGAAATCTGTTCTAATACACTTTTAGGCAAAGCAGCGGGACCAGATGAAAAATTCCAAATTTGATCCATTCTCAGATGAACTCCTAACTATTTATGATCAAAAAAATACAAAAATTAATTAAGATAACTACTCTATTACTTTTATATGATCAATAACAACTTCATCATCAGACTCAACAACTTTTCTAACTTTTGATAAATAACTGCCTTTAGCAATATTTATCAAGGTAACACCTTGTGTAATTCTACCCATATTCCTAATTTCAGCAATTCTAGTTCTAACTAAAACACCCGCAGTAGTAATTAACATTATTTCATCATTTGGGTTTACTAAAACAGCACCAATAACCTTACCATTACGTTTGCTATTCTGTATTGCAATCATACCTTTTGTACTTCTATTATGCACAGTGTACTGCTTAATGGAAGTTCTTTTTCCAAAGCCATTTTCTGTAGCTATCAAAACACTCTTATCTTCATTGTTAGATACTAATAAAGATACTACCTGTTGGTTCTTTCCTAAGATCATACCACGTACACCACGAGCACTTCTTCCCATAGAACGAACATCTTTTTCATTAAACCTTACAGCTTTTCCAGAGTCTGAGAAAAGCATCACATCATAATCACCATTTGTCAGTTCTGCTCCAATCAAATAATCTCCATCATTTAAACCTACAGCTATAATGCCATTTTTTCTTGGATTAGAGAAATCAGATAACGGTGTTTTTTTCACAGTACCTTTAGCTGTTGCCATAAAAACATATAGATCTTCACTAAAATCTTTTACTGGCAAAATAACTGTAATTTTTTCATTACTAGATAATGGAAATAAATTAATTACTGGTTTTCCTTTCGATCCTCTACTGCCCTGAGGAGTTTCCCAAACTTTTATCCAATAAACTCTTCCTAAATCAGAGAAGAATAATAAATATTCATGAGAATTTGCTATAAACAAATGCTCAATCCAATCATCATCTTTAATAGAAGTTGCTTGTTTGCCATGACCCCCTCTCTTTTGAGCATGATACTCAGATAAAGGCTGACTTTTTAAATACCCATTGTATGATAAAGTAACAACCATATCATTTGGCACAATTAAATCTTCTGTAACTAATTCAGTCGTATTAGCTTCTATATAAGATTTTCTTGGATCTTTTATCTCACTAGAGAACTCATCTTTTATTAAAATCAACTCTTCCTTAATGATATCGGTTACTCTTTCATGATTAGATAAAATATCTAGTAAATCAGATATTATTGACATTGTTTCTTTATATTCATCAAAAACTTTATCTTGTTCTAAACCAGTCAATCGTTGTAAACGCATATTTAATATTTCTTGCGCCTGCCATTCACTTAACCTATATAAATTACCTTCTACTATTCCAAAATTATCACCAACAACCGCTGGTTTATAATTTTCTTTAGAAACTCCATTAGTTTCAAACTTGCTAATCATTGACCCAACTAAATCAGATGGCCAATCCTTATTCATCAAATTTTGACGAGCAATTAAAGGACTGGCTGCAGTTTTAATTATTAATATAAACTCATCTATATTAGCTAAAGCTACTGCCAATCCTTCCAATATATGAGCACGATTCTTAGCCTTATTTAACCTAAAAACAGTCCTTCTGGTAACTACTTCTCGACGATGCTCTAGAAAATAACTAATAATTTGCTTAAGATTTAATAATTTAGGCTGACCATGTACTAGCGCAACCAAATTCATACCGAGAGTATCTTGCAATTGTGTATTCTTATACAAATTATTTAAAATAATTTCAGGAGACTCTCCTCTTTTAAGTTCTATAACTAAACGCATACCATCTTTATCTGACTCATCTCTTATATCAGATATACCTTCAATTCTTTTAGAATTTACTAATTCAGCAATTCTCTCCTGAAGAGTTTTCTTATTAACTTGATATGGTATTTCATCAACGATAATCGCAGATTTATGTTCTCTACCATATTCTTCAAAATGAGTCTTAGCCCTCATTAAAACCTTACCACGACCTGTTCTATATCCATCTCTAACACCAGAAAGACCATATATTATCCCTCCAGTTGGAAAATCAGGAGCAGGGATAAAATCAATCAATTCATCTATAGAACAATCTGGATTATCTAGGCAAAATAAACATCCTGAAATAACTTCTCTAAGATTATGTGGTGGAATATTAGTAGCCATACCAACAGCAATACCTGAACCTCCATTGATTAATAAGTTAGGTAATTTAGTAGGCAACACCAACGGTTCTTTTTCACTACCATCATAATTAAGACCAAAATCAACTGTCTCACTATCAATATCTGCTAATAATTCATGGGAAATTTTTGCTAACCTTATTTCTGTATAACGCATAGCAGCAGCACTATCGCCATCAACAGATCCAAAGTTGCCCTGACCATCTACAAGCACATATCTCATAGAAAAATCTTGTGCCATTCTTACAATGGTATCGTATACAGATTGGTCTCCATGTGGATGATATTTACCAATAACATCACCAACAATACGAGCTGATTTCTTATAAGCACGATTCCAATCATTGTTAAGTTCGTGCATTGCAAAAAGAACTCTTCTATGAACAGGCTTTAATCCATCGCGAACATCAGGCAAAGCTCGGCCAACAATGACACTCATAGCATAGTCTAAATAACTACGACGCATCTCTTCTTCCAAGGATATTGGAAGCATTTCCATAGCAAAAGAATTCATATTTACGATCACACTATTTAAAAAATCTCTAATTCATACAACAAAAGAACATAGTTTCTACTATAGGATAATATGTTCTACCATTTAATTTAAGATAAAAAACAAAATATTACTTGCTATAAATTATCTATATTTAAGTAATAAACAATTCAAGATACTGTCCATCTAAAACAACATTACACTTATTATTTTATAAATAATTAGATTAACATATCAAATCATCTTATGATTGTCTAAAAGATTATTATATTAACATTTAATTTACATTAAATATCAATTAATGCTGTAAAATTAAGACTATGACACGTGTGTCTTATCCTTTCAATTATAAAAGAGGAGAAATATGAATAAATCACTTAAAACGGCTTTAATCATTGCCTGTACTACTATTGCCACTTCTGGCGGTGCTGTTGCTAATGAAAAGAATTATTGGACTGATTCATTTGGCAATCCACTTAAAAATGGAACTAATGAACTGCATTGGAATAATAGCATTAACAGTAATAATCTAAAAAAGAAACTTATTGATGCTAATTCATCAAAAAAAATTAGTTTACATAAAAATACTTTTTTTGATTTTGATAGCTATATTTTAAAGTCAGAAAGCATTCGCCTTCTTGATGATGTTATAAAAGACTTAAAAAATATTGATATAGATAAAATTATTATTTCTGGTTTTACAGATGCTAAAGGTAATGCTAATTACAACAAGAGACTTTCCGAAAATCGCGCAGAATCAGTTAGAAATTATCTAATCCATAATGGAATAAAATCTACTTTTATATCTACAAAAGCTAACGGTTCAAGCGATCCTATAGCCGATAACAATAATGAAGAAGGAAGAGCAAAAAATAGACGAGCAGAAATTAAGGTATTTAGCAAAAAATAACATCTAATAAAATACTAGTAATGTATTGTATTATTTAATACATTACTAGTAGAATAAGAACAGTATTATAATACTCAAAATAAATATCATAATAAACTTATATATATAAAATAATTCTTTGAATTATGTGCTATGATTTAATTGCTTATTATTAATTTTTTACATTATCCTCTATAGAGGGGCCGATAAGGTTTCGACATTAGTTGGAAAATAGATTACAGCATGTCGAGCACCAGTAAGCTCGGTAATCCACTGGAAAAAAATATAAACGCCAACGATACGCGTTTCAAGCTAGCAGCTTAGTTCTCTAGCCGCTGCACTAATCTTTCCTTGGGTTAGGTAATGGGGTTTTTTCTTAATTGAAACTACTTTGTTGCTGCAGTGTCATTTACAAGGAATCAGTTTATAATACTTTCACATATTTTAAACTTAATTTTAGTGAATCGTCTAACAATGGCCTGTCAGTTGGCATGTTTTTAGATTAAAAAAAATAAACTGACTACACATGTAGAAGTGACTATGGAAAGCTGATGGACGGGGGTTCGATTCCCCCCGGCTCCACCATAGCTTATTTAACTATTCAAACCATCTCATAGAATCTATAACTTTAGTCATATCTTCTGGTATACGACAATTAAATTTGCAAGAAATACCTTTAATATTAGTAAAATTTAAGAATCTTGAATGCAACATATGTCTATTTCCTTCAATTATATAGTTGCTATTATAAATAGAATCTCCAAGAATAGGATTCCCAATACTAGATAAATGCACCCTAATTTGATGAGTTCTACCTGTTTCTAATTTGCATGCCACTTGTGTAATGTTATGCCCATTTGTGGTAATACCTTTTACAATAGGTTTAAAGTGAGTAATTGCTTCTTTAGGAGCTATAATATTTTTTACACCCATTTTGATAGGATTGTTAGCATCTCTACCAATAGGTTTATTTATAGTGCTAGATGTAGATATATGACCATGTACTATTGCTAAATATTCCCTAGAAATATTCCTTAACTGTAATTGTCGTACAAAATATAATTGAGATTCTATTGTACGTGCAACAACCATCACTCCAGATGTGTTCTTATCTAGTCTATGAACAATACCAGCCCGTGGCACATAAAATAACTCAGGATATTTATATAACAATCCATTTAATAGAGTTCCTTTCCAGTTTCCAGAACCAGGATGTGTTACTAATCCTGCTGGTTTATTTATAACAATCCAATCAGAACTTTCATCAATAACCTCAAAAATAATATTTTCTGGACTAAATGACAAAGATTCTAATGTTGGCTGTACCCAAACAGTGATAAGATCACCAGGTTGAACATTATGGCGTATTTTTACTAACTTACCATTTACTAAAACATGATTATTTTTAATCCATTGTTTAATACGCTCTCTAGAATAATCTGGCATCAAATATGATAAAATTTTATCTAACCTATCACTAATACCTTCAGGAACAGTTATATTTTTTGGAAAAGATTCATTAAAACAATTAGAATTATATTTATTAAACATAGCAATAGATCGTATAATACAAAGAAGCAAATTTTAACTTAACAAACAACACATATTACATGCCTTATATATTTTTAAAAAAACTAAATCGTTTGATTATATATACCATTTTATTATTAAATATAATTATCTCAGTTGATGTATACGCATACAATAATGCAACTTGCATAAATAATAATATATATTTGGAAGATGAATTTAATAGAGAGTTATATCTTCAAACAATTAGAGAAATAGAAAATAAACATTGGATAAAATCAAAAGAACTAATCCATAAAATTATAGTAATAAGACCATTTGGAGAAATTTATAAACAATCATTAATAAATTTGATATATGTAAAATGGCAGAATGGTGAAATAGAAGAAGCTTTAACCGACATAGAACAATTCCAGAAAAAATATCCTGGAGCTAACAATATGGATTATATACTTTATATGAAAGGATTAATCAATTTTTCTCCTAAAGAATCATTTATTTCTTTTTTTAATAAAGATATTTTTCTAGAAAAAGATGTCAAAAAAATGCAGAACGCCTATAAAATCTATGATGAATTAATACAAAATTTTCCAAATAGTAAATATATTGAAGAAGCAAAAAAATTACTCAACTTCACTAAAAATTCTATAGCAAAAAATGAATTGAATATCGCAGAGTATTATTTTAATAAAGAAGCTTATTTAGCATCAATTAATCGCGCTAATAATATCATAGAGAACTTCAAAGAATCTCCTTATAGTTGTAAAGCAAAACAAATATTAGAAAAATCTTATAAAGAATTAAATATGAATATTAATATATGCACAAATAAGTAATTTTATATTTATTCAATAACTCGCTTCAATTCTTGAATGTCACAATCTAAATCATAACTATCTAGTATAGGTGAATACTCAAACTCATTCATTTTTTCACTCTTAATCTTTTGTAAAAAGATTTTAATATCTTTTATTAAAGAACCTACATTGCTAGCATTAGAAAAAGAACCTCTTGACTTTAAAATATCTTTACCAGATGAAGAGATTAAACGAAATTTAAAATATCCTTTATCATCACGATAACAAAGAAAGCGAGGATCTTTATTTTCATTGTTATCAAAATTAGAATTTTTATTATTGATAAATTGTTTTTTACTACTACAAATATCTATATTTAAACTACGTAATCCAACTATATCACGTATATCTTTAATAACTCTCTTGGAAAAACAACGTGCTTTTTGAGATCCTGCTTGAAGTATATTTTCAATTAAATCTGGTTGCGAGATCAATTTATTATATCTTTCACGCATAGGCAATAATTCACTCTCTATTTTCTCATATAAAATATTCTTTGCCTCACCCCAAGACATACCAGCATTCAAACTTGATTTGTAAAGCGTTGACTCTTCTTCTGTAGCAAACGCCCTAAAAAGAATATATAAATGAGAATCTTCTGCATTCTTAGGATCACCAGATTTACTTGAATCAGTTACTATACGCATAATAGAGGAACGTAGATTTTTAGTTCCACCCTCGAATAAAGGTATAGTATTATTATAACTTTTAGACATCTTACGACCATCTAAGCCAGGCAAAGTAGCAACATTATCGACTACAAATGCCTCAGGTAAGACAAAAAAATTAACATTATATAAATGATTAAATTTTTGAGCTATATCTCTAGCCATTTCTAAATGTTGTATTTGATCTTTCCCTACTGGAACCTTATTTGCTTTAAACATCAAAATATCAGCAGCCATCAAAACAGGATAAGAAAATAACCCCATACTAACACCATCATCAGCATCTAAGCCTTTTGACACATTTTGACTGACTAACGCCTTATAAGCATGCGCCCTATTCATTAAACCTTTAGCTGTACTACATGTAAGTATCCAACATAATTCTAATATTTCAGAAATATCAGATTGTCTATAAAAAACAACCCTATCAACATCCAACCCAGCTGCTAACCAAGTGGCTGCTATTTCCAATCTAGAACGATATAACCTTGTTGGATTCCAACATTTTATTAATGCATGATAATCTGCTAGAAAAAAAAATGACTCTGCATCTGAATGAAGACTAGCCTGTATAGCTGGACGAATAGCACCAGCATAATTACCGAGATGAGGAGTACCAGAAGTAGTAATACCAGTAACAATACAGGTTTTCATGAAATATATAATATAAAATTAAAACAAATACTTAAAAATAGCAAAAATAAAAACCATAATATGATTTAATTAATTCAAAATCATATTATGGAGAACATCAATACTAATAATTTAGAGAACGCTTATCAACCGCTAAAGCAGCTTCCTTCATTGACTCAGAAAGAGTTGGATGTGCATGACAAATACGAGCTATATCTTCTGCTGCTCCTTTAAACTCCATAATTGTTACAGCTTCTGAAATTAACTCAGAAGCCATTGGACCTATAATATGAACACCTAAAACTTCGTCAGTTACAGCATCAGCTATTATTTTTACAAAACCAGTTGTATCTCCTAATGCTCTTGCTCTACCATTAGCTAAAAAAGGAAAACTACCAGCTTTATATTGACGACCTTCCTGTTTTAATTGTTGCTCATTTTTTCCAACCCAAGCAATTTCCGGAGAAGTATATATAACAGAAGGAATAGTATTAAAATTCACGTGTCCATGCTGTCCAACTATACGTTCTGCGACAGCAACACCTTCCTCTTCGGCTTTATGTGCTAACATAGGCCCTCTTACAACATCACCTACAGCCCAAACATTTGACAAATTAGTTTTACAATTATCATCAACAACTATAAAACCACGTTCGTCTATATTCAAACCAACAGCGGAAGCGTTTAATCCATCAGTACGAGGAACACGTCCTATAGAAATAATAATTTTATCTACTAATAAATCTTTTACTGAAGCATCTTTATCTTTATATTTGATAGATACAGATTTACCAATATTTTTAACCTCAATAATATCAACACCAACTTTAATATTAAGACCTTGTTTTGTTAATACCTTTAAAGCTTCTTTTGAAATTTGAGAGTCAGCAGCCATTAAAAAATCAGGCATAGCTTCTAGTATAGTAACATCAGAGCCAAGTCTACGCCACACACTACCCATTTCAAGACCTATAACACCAGCTCCTATAACTCCTAATGTTTTAGGAACATTTTCAATATTTAATGCACCATCATTAGATAAAACAGTTTTTTCATCAAATTTCAAACCAGGATACTCTCTGGCAGATGAACCAGTAGCAACTATCACATTCTTTGCTAATAATTCCTCATTCAATGAAGATACTTTTATTGTTATATAATCTTTATTTTTTTCTACAAAAGAAGCAAGACCATGAAAAAAAGAAACTTTATTTTTTTTAAAAAGATATAAAATTCCCTCATTATTTTGCTTAACCACTGAATTTTTGCGAGAAATAAGCTTTTTTAGATTAAGTGATACATTAGAAACTACTATACCATGCTCATCAAAATGATGATTTGCAAGATCAAAATGTTCTGAAGATTGTAATAAAGCTTTAGATGGAATACAACCAACATTAGTACATGTCCCACCTGGAGCTGGAGAACCATCCACATTTTTCCATTCATCTATACAGGCCACATTTAATCCAAGCTGAGAAGCACGAATAGCTGCTATATATCCACCTGGACCGGCACCTATCACTACAAGATCAAATTGTTTTGACATATTTTTACACATAAAGAAATTCATAAACTCTAGATATTATTTTTATAAAAATAATATCTAGATCATAAATAAGAGTATTAAAGTAATATACTGAACACTCTTATTTTAAAAATAAAAATTTTACAAATCCAATAAAAGACTTTGTGGATCTTCTAATGCATCTTTAATTGCTACTAAACCCAATACAGCTTCACGACCATCAATAATCCTATGATCGTAAGATAATGCTAGATAATTCATAGGACGAATAACTACTTGACCATTTTCAACAACAGCACGTTCTTTAGTAGCATGGATTCCAAGAATAGCAGATTGTGGAGGGTTAATTATTGGAGTAGACAACATTGACCCAAAGACTCCGCCATTTGATATGGAAAATGTTCCACCTGTCATTTCTTCTATACTTAATTTACCATCTGCTGCTCTTTTACCAAAATCAGCAATAGATTTCTCTATGTCTGATATAGATAACTGATCTGCATTTCTAAGTATTGGGACAACAAGTCCTCTTGGACTACCAACAGCAATACCAATATCAAAATAACCATGATATATAATATCTTTGCCATCAATAGAAGCATTAATTAATGGAAATTTCTTAAGTGCAGCAACAGCAGCCTTCACAAAGAAAGACATAAAACCAAGCTTCACACCATGTTCTTTTTCAAACTTATCTTTATATTTACGTCTTATGTCAATAACAGACTGCATATTAACTTCATTAAAAGTAGTTAATATCGCATTTTCTTGTTGAGATTGTATTAATCTTTCAGCAATCCTTGATCTCAAACGACTCATAGGAACACGCTGTTCTGGCCTTCCATCAATAGAAAATGTTTTTGGCTGTGTATTATCTACTGCATGTTTAACAGCATCAGATGAAGACTTTGCAGACAAAACATCAGATTTTGTTACTCTACCATCCCTTCCTGAACCAGATATTGATGATACATCTAATCCTTTCTCAGATAAGATTTTTGAAGCTGCAGGTGAAGCGACATTTTTCATATCCTTAACATTATGATTGGAAGTTTGATTTGACGTTTCACTAGGATTCGAAACATTTTTAGAAACATCTACAGAAGTTGCTTTGGCAGCAGTATCTATTTTTGCAATTAACTCACCAGAAATAACAGTACTACTGTCACCTCTAACTATTTCTATTAGCACGCCAGAAGATGGGGCTGGAACTTCTAAAACAACCTTATCAGTTTCAATTTCAATTAAAATCTCATCTGACTCTACAAAAGAACCTACGCTCTTTTTCCAAGACATCATAGTAGCTTCTGAAATAGACTCAGATAACTGAGGAACAACAACATCAATAATAGCCATAATGGTAAATCCTGTAATTCATTAACAATTATAAAAATATCATTTAGCAAGTATGACCTTAAATTTTTGAGCAAAAGCCTGGTCAACTAAATTCTTTTGTTGCTCTTGATGCTTAGCTAAATAACCCACTGCAGGAGATGCAGACGCAGTACGTCCAGCATAACCAAGTTTTTGACCCTCTTTCATGTTTTCATATAAATGATGTTGAATATAATACCAAGGACCTTGATTTTGTGGCTCATCTTGCACCCATATAATTTCAGATAAATTTGGATACTTTTGTAGCTCAGCCTCAAAAGATTTATGAGCAAAAGGATATAATTGCTCAACTCTGATTATAGCAACATTATCCAATGACCTTTCTTTACGAGAGTTCACTAAGTCATAATATACCTTACCAGAACAAGCTAATAACCTTTTCACTGACTTTGGATTGATATTAGCATCAACTTCTGGAATCACCATCTTGAAAGATCCTTCAGATAAATCTAACAATGGTGAACTTGCATCTTTATTACGCAACAAAGATTTAGGAGTGAAAATTACCAAAGGTTTACGGAAAGGACGAATCATTTGTCTGCGCAATAAATGAAATATTTGTGATGCAGCAGTAGGCTGAACAACCTGCATATTATTATCAGAACATAATTGCAAAAATCTTTCAATTCTTCCAGAAGAATGTTCTGGCCCTTGTCCTTCGTAACCATGAGGCAACATCATAGTTAAACCAGATTGACGGCCCCATTTTGCTTCACCAGATGATATAAATTGGTCTATAACTACTTGAGCTCCATTTACAAAATCACCAAACTGAGCTTCCCATATTGTAAGAGTATTAGGTTCTGAACAAGAATAACCATATTCAAACCCAAGTACAGCTTCCTCTGAAAGAACAGAATCTATTACAACAAAAGGAGCTTGAGAATCAGAAATATTTTTAAGAGGTACGTATACTCCATCATCCCATTTTTCTCTATTTTGATCATGCAGAACAGCATGTCTATGAGTGAATGTGCCACGACCAGAATCTTGACCTGTAATTCTTATGGCGTAACCAGAATTTAGCAAAGTAGCAAAAGCTAAATGTTCAGCCATACCATAGTCCAAATTAATCTCTCCATGAGACATTTTACGACGATCGTTTAGCAATTTAGCAACTAATGGATGAGCGTTAAAACCATCAGGCACCTTAGTTATAAGCTCGCCTATACGATTTAATTCGGAAATAGGCACAGCAGTATCTGCATGATCTGTCCATTTAGAATTTAAAAATGGAGCCCAATCTATAGCATACTTGCTCTTATAATCAGTTAATATTGGTTCAATGGTACGATGTCCATCTTCCATGACCTGACGATACTCTTTTACAAAATTATCTGCTTCTTCAGAAGTCAAAACTTTTTGATCAATCAGCTTATCAGCATAAAATTTACGTGTTCCAGGATGTTGTTTAATACGGCTATACATCAAAGGCTGTGTTAAAGCAGGAGTATCTTGTTCATTATGACCAAGCTTACGGAAACAAACAATATCAATAACAACATCACGACCAAACTGCATTCTATAATCTACAGCTAATCTGCTTGCAAATACAACAGCCTCAGGATCATCACCGTTAACATGAAATACTGGTGCTTCAATCATTTTAACAACATCTGTACAGTATATTGTAGACCTAGCATCTCTAGGGTCAGATGTAGTAAAACCTATTTGATTATTTATAACAATATGTATTGTACCACCAGTACCATATCCTCTAGTTAAAGCTAGATTCAATGTTTCCATAACAACGCCTTGACCAGCAAAAGCAGAATCACCATGGACAAGAACAGGAAGAACTTGTTGTTTTCCTTTATGATCTTCACGTCTCTCTTGTCTAGCTCTAGCACTACCTTCAACGACCGGATTAACAATTTCTAAATGTGATGGATTAAAAGCTAGAGACAAATGGACAGGGCCACTTCTTGTTGCTAGGTCACTAGAAAAACCGTTGTGATATTTAACATCACCATCGCTAAGGAATTGTGAGTGTTTACCTTCAAATTCTGCAAACAAATCACCAGGCATTTTCCCCATGATGTTTACCAACATGTTTAAACGCCCTCTATGAGCCATACCTACTATAACTTCCTGAATTCCAAGGTCAGCAGCATGATTAACAACCTCATCCATAGAAGCTATGAAACTTTCCCCTCCTTCAAGAGAGAATCGTTTCTGGCCGACATATTTTGTATGCAAAAATCTTTCTAAACCTTCAGCCTCAGTCAACTGTTGCAATATATGGCGCTTTCCATCAACACCTAAATTAATATCTACTCCTTGAGTTGATTCCATACGTTCCTGTATCCATCTTTTTATTACAGGATTAGATATATGCATGAACTCAACACCTATGGAGCGACAATATGTATCTCTCAAAGATTTTAATATTTCTCTCAAAGTCATAGTACTAGACTTTGAAAAGTAAGTGCTGCTTGAAGAATAAGTCTGATCAAGGTCAGATTCTATAAAACCATAAAAAGCTGGATCTAACTCAGGAATATCAGAACGCTCTTTCCTTTTCAAAGGATCTAAATCAGCCCAATGAACTCCCAAAGACCTATAAGCAGCAATTATAGATTGCACAAAAACTTGTTTTGAAGCAACTGACAAATCTGAAGATTTAGGACTGTTATTAACAAAAGAATTTGTTTTAGCTCTATAAGCAAAAGACTCTACTATAGGAGCATGCGCCTGATCTACAGTTTTTTCACTGCCATCTGTGGCTGGTGAATTCTGTAAGTGATCAAAATACTGTCGCCAATGTTCGGCTACAGCTCCTGGGTTATCAAGATAAATCTCGTATAACTCTTCTACATATGGCGCATTACCGCCAAATAAATATGATGTGGACAATGATTCTTTATTCGAAGACATAATTTAGCTTCACCTTTCCGAGTATTTCACTCGACACGATGCATGGGATAAAACCTTCCGCGACACGGACTTCCCGTTCAGCGGATAGCAATGGGCAAAAGGCATGTGCATAAAACCTAAAACTTTAAAAGCCATTCATTATGTATGGCCAAAATAACTAACGAATTAATTATAACTCATTCGTCATAACTTTATAACTACTTTCTACAACAATTATTGTACACAAAAAAAGTTTAAATATCATGAATTCAACATTATAGATATAACTAATAACATCATAAAACAACATCAAATATAAAACTTATTAACAATAAATTATAAAATGATACAGTTACAGAAACAATTATAACTTTGTGACACAAGAAAACACTGTTAAAATGATAATTGTAATTATATAAATAAAATTGATTAGTATTTCAAAAATTCTTATGGAGAAAGAGTATTTATGAGATAATGATGTTTTTCATAAAAATTAAATATTAATCAAATCTATTATCATTTATAGTCGGTTATAATTATAAAAAATTATAATTAAGCAATTAATTTTTAATCGGATATTGGCAATAGCATGCATAAAATGCTAACTTGACTACTTATCGATCTTGTATTTTAAAGCTGACTAAGAATTTTATTATAAAACTTTCAACAAAGTGTAAAAAATATGGATGAAAATTTAAATCAAAGAGCACTGGAATATCATGCTTTTCCTACTCCAGGAAAAATATCTGTAACTCCTACTAAAACATTAGCTAATCAAGATGACTTATCTTTGGCCTATTCCCCAGGAGTAGCAGCTGCTTGTATGGCAATTTTTAATTCTGGAGACAGTGCCGCTTCAATGTATACCTCTAGATCCAACTTAGTTGGAGTGATTACAAACGGCACAGCAGTTTTAGGTCTAGGTAATATAGGACCTTTAGCATCAAAACCAGTCATGGAAGGAAAAGGCTGTTTATTTAAAAAATTTGCTGGAATTGATGTTTTTGATATTGAATTAGCAGAGAATGATCCGGACAAACTTGTAGATATAATATCTGCTTTAGAACCAACATTAGGCGGTGTTAATCTTGAGGATATAAAAGCTCCAGAATGCTTTTATATTGAAAAAAAGCTCAGAGAAAAAATGAAAATACCAGTTTTCCATGATGATCAACATGGTACTGCAATAATCTCATCTGCTGCTATTCTTAATGGCCTTAAGGTAGTAAATAAAAAATAGAAGATGTCAAAATAGCTTGTTCTGGAGCTGGAGCTGCTGCTATTTCGTGCCTAGACCTTTTGGTAAGGTTAGGAGCAAAAATTGAAAATATCTATGTGGTTGATTCTCGTGGAGTTATATGGGAAGGCAGAGATGAAAAGATGGAGGCTAATAAGCTTAGGTATGCTAAAAAAAACTTCATCAAGAACTCTGGCTGATGTTGTAAAAGATGCAGACGTATTTTTAGGATGTTCTGCAGCAAAAGTTCTAACTCCTAACATGGTTAAAACTATGGCTAATAAGCCACTTATTTTGGCTCTAGCAAATCCAGAACCTGAAATATTACCAACACTAGCTAAAGAAGCTAGACCAGACTGCATAATAGCCACAGGAAGGTCTGATTACCCTAATCAAGTAAATAATGTTTTATGCTTTCCCTTCATTTTCAGAGGAGCCCTAGATTGCGGAGCCTCACAAATTACAGAAGAAATGAAGATGGCTACTGTTAAAGCTATAGCTGATCTAGCACAAGCAGAACAAAATGATGAAGTAGCTGCAGCCTACTCTGGTCAAAATCTATCTTTCGGACCGGAATACATAATACCAAAACCCTTCGATCCTAGATTAATAGTACATATAGCACCAGCTGTTGCAAAAGCTGCTCAGGAGTCAGGTGTTGCTAAAAGACCTATACAAAACTTAGAAGCCTATAAACAAAAATTAGCATCTTACGTATATCATTCTGGTCAAATAATGCTTCCTTTATTTGAACAAGCACAAAAAGATCTGAAAAGAGTAATTTATGCTGACGGTGAAGATGAACGAGTATTAAGAGCAGTACAAACGATAATAGATGAAAAATTAGCATACCCTATCCTGATAGGCAGATTATCAGTGATAGAAATGCGAATAAAAAAATTGGGTTTGCGCATCAATATAAATAATGATTTAGAAATTGTTAATCCAGAAGATGATATTAGATTTAAGGATCTATGGACTAGCTACTATAAATTAAAATGTAGAGATGGTGTAAGTCCAGATATTGCTAAATCTATGATCAGAAAACATAATACTCTTATAGGAGCTATGCTTCTAAAAAGAGGTGATGCTGATGCAATGCTATGTGGAATTACAACCAAATATAATAATCAATTAAAATACATAGATGAAGTAATAGGTAAAGAAGCAAACAATACATATGCAGCTCTGAATGTATTAATGTTACCAAATCAAACATTATTTATTGCAGACACACAAGTTAATGAAGATCCTAATTCACAAGAAATTGCTAATATAGCTATACAAGCTGTACAAAAAATGGTTAATTTTGGCTTCACTCCTAAAGTAGCATTATTATCTCATTCTAATTTTGGTAGCCAGATTAGCAAATCTTCACAAAAAATGTCAGAGGCATTAAAAATAATAAGAAGATTAGAACCTGAATTAGAGGTAGAAGGAGAAATGCATGCTGATTCGGCCTTATCTGAAAAAATAAGAAATATTTCTTATCCAGATAATAACCTTAAAGGTACTGCAAATTTATTGATAATGCCAAATTTAGATGCAGGAAACATTGCTCATAATTTACTCAAGATGACTGGTAGTAACGGCATATCTGTTGGCCCTATACTATTGGGATCATCTAGACCTGTTCATATTTTGACAAATAGTTCAACTGTCAGAAGAATAATTAATATGACAGTTCTAGCTGTAATTGATGCTCAAAAAGAAAAAAATAAAACATAATTTTTTCTGATATCAACAGGCTATGTATAAAATATAGATATCACCTTTATGCATGGCCTGTTTTTTTATGTAAATAACTTAATTTAGGATAAAAATATTTATGCCATTATTTATTATTATTCACATGTCAATAACAATATCATGGTTTGCAGGATTATTTTATCTACCTCGTATATTTGTAAATATAGCACAACAAGATGACAATAATATTAAAAATTGCCTTATAGGAATGGCTAAACGTTTATATAATTTTATGCATCTTTTAAGTGTTGGAGTAATAATTTCAGGAATAATGCTATATCTATCGAAGAGTCCTATAGAAGAAAATGTTGGAGATCATCATAAATGGATGTATTTAAAGCTCGTAATTGTATTTATGACTTTTATATACCAACAAATATGTAATAAAATGATTGAAAATTTTGAAAAAGGCTTGAATAAAAAAAGTCATAATTTTTATAGAGTCTTTAATGAAATACCATTAATTTTTTTAATTACAATATTATCTTTAGTAACTATAAAACCATTCTAAACGAAATCAAATATTAAACAAAATCAAAATGTCAGATACACATAGCAGTAATAATAATTCTCAAAATAAAAAAAATCATAATAATTTCTCTGATGGAAAAATTTTTACTGTTTTTGCTGTATGCACATATGGACTAGAAGAAAAACTATCAGAAGAATTAAAAACAATTGGTTTCAATAATATCGTAATTGAAAAATCAGGATGCACCTTTAAAAGTAATTTACTAGGTATACAATATGCTAACTTGCATTCAAGAATAGCATCTAGAATTTTGATGCAAATTGAAAAAAATATCATTGATAACGAAAAAGATATATTAGATATTTCTGCTCAAGTTAGATGGGATGAATGGTTTGATATAAGAAAAACAATCAAAATAAAAACTATTGGATATAATACTAAATTTCAAAGCATTCAATACTGTACTCTGTTAGTAAAAGATGGGATATGCGATTATTTTAGAAAAATATATAATTCTAGACCAAACATAGATAAACAAGACCCTGATATACAAATATATTCATTTATAAAACAAAATACATTCACCTTATATATAGATTCTTCTGGAGAATCTCTATTTAAAAGAGGATGGAGAATGAATAAAGGAACAGCACCAATAAAGGAAAATTTAGCAGCTGGGTTATTAGCATTATCAGGATGGACTCCAGAATATTCTTTACTAGATCCTTTTTGTGGAAGTGGAACTATAATTATAGAAGCAGCGCATATAGCCTGCTCCATTCCTCCTGGCATATCGAGAAAATTTGCTTTCGAGAAACTAAATTTTCATAATAATTCTAATTGGAATGCTGTATTAGAAGAAGCGTCAACCAACATAAACAGGACCATTGAAGCAGAATTAATTGGTTGTGACATAGATAAAACAGTTCTAGAGTATGCTAAAATTAACTTATCTAACTCAGGGATAAATAATAATAATATAAAATTTGTACATGATGATGCTTGTAATATCAAAGTAGCAAATCATAATAAAGGATTTATAGTAACTAATCCTCCTTATGGAGAAAGAACCTGTAACGAAGATATATGGTATTCTTGGTCTCATAACCTAAAAGAAAATTTCTTTAATTGGGATCTTAATATAATTTCAAATGATATGTCACTACCAGGTAAAATGCGTTTGAAACCAAAAAGAAAAATTCCTATTTTTAATGGAAAATTAGAATGTAGATTATTTAAATTTGAAATAGTAAAAAATAGTTATAGAACACAAAAATAGAAAGCATGCCAACCACTCTCTATATTGTAGTAAATTTTATAGTTGGCACGCTTTTTTATTAAGATTAACTAATATTGTAAAAAGCATCTCTACCAGGATAAATAGCAACACTAGATAATTCTTCATTTATACGCAATAACTGGTTATATTTAGCCATTCTGTCAGATCTTGATAATGAGCCAGTTTTGATTTGCATAGCATTTGAAGCTACAGCTATATCAGCAATAGTAGAATCTTCTGTTTCTCCAGATCTATGAGAAATAACTGAAGTATATCCAGCTTTTTTTGCCATATCTATAGCTGCAAAAGTTTCTGTCAAGGTTCCAATTTGATTTATCTTAATCAAAATAGAATTTGCAATCCCTTTCTTTATCCCTTCTCTTAAAATCTTAGTATTGGTAACGAATAAATCATCTCCAACTAATTGAATATTTCTACCTAACTGGTTTGTTAGTATTTCCCAACCATCCCAATCATTTTCAGACATTCCATCTTCAATAGAAATAATAGGGTATTTATCACATAAATTACCAAGAAAATCAGCAAATTCTTTAGAACTTAAAGAAATATTATTTTCTCCATAAAGATTATATTTACCATTACGATAAAATTCAGAACTAGCACAATCTAAACCCAAACATACTTGTGTTCCTGGCTCATATCCTGCTTCGCTAATGGCCTTCAATATTAACTTAATAGCTTCTTCATTATTACTAACACTAGGAGCAAAACCTCCTTCATCTCCAACTGCAATAGACATTCCATTTGCAATAATAATTTTCTTTAAGGTATGAAAAATTTCAGCACCCCAACGTAATGCATCCTGAAAACTACTAGCTCCAATTGGCAGTATCATAAATTCCTGCAAATCTAAATTATTATTGGCATGAGCTCCACCATTGATAACATTCATCATTGGAACAGGCATACTCATTAGACCACTACCACCAAGATAACGATATAGTGGAAGACCAGATTCATCTGATGCAGCACGAGCAATGGCAATACTAACTGCTAAAATAGAATTAGCTCCTAATCTACTTTTGTCTTCTGTTCCATCTAGATCTATCATTGTTTTATCAATGAAAGATTGTTCATAAGCGTCTAATCCTATTATAGCTTCACTTATATCAGAATTTATATTTTCTACAGCTTTAAGAACTCCTTTCCCCATATATCTATTTACATCATTATCTCTAAGTTCTATAGCCTCACGTGTACCAGTGGATGCTCCAGAAGGAACAGATGCCCTACCCATAGCACCGCTCTCTAAAATCACATCACATTCAACTGTGGGATTACCACGGGAATCAAGAATCTCCCTGCCAACAATATCAATAATTGCACTCATAATACCTATTCCTAAACAATAATATATAAAAATACTAAACAAAAATAAAAATTATATTAATCATGGATATAAAATTATTAAGCAAAGTTGCAATTTATGATCAATTTTTATGTATATATCAATATAGCATTTACAATGACACTAACATATATGACAAAAAGTAACCTTCTTTATAATAATTAAATTAAGCAAAATTAAAATATTTTTTAGTTTTAAACTAATCATCTACTTTATATAATTCAATAAAAAATAAAATTTATTATTTTTCAATATTTTTCATCCGAATAGCAGCATTTATAAAGCTAATGAATAAAGGATGTCCATCTCTTGGGTTAGAATTAAATTCTGGATGAAACTGAACTCCAACAAACCAGCAATGACTAGGTAATTCTATGATTTCTGGTAATTTTTCTTTAATAGTCTCACCACTAAATATCAAACCATTTTTTTCTAGAATTTCTATATAATAGTTATTTACCTCATATCTATGACGATGACGCTCGTAAGCATCTGATCCATACACATTAAATGCTATAGTATTTGGTTTTATTGAAATATGTTGCGATCCTTTGCGCATAGTTCCTCCTAAGTCAGACAAAGAATTACGTATTTCAATACTACCTTCACCATTAACCCACTCTTCAACCAAAGCTACTACAGGATAATGAGTGTTTTTATCAAACTCCGTGCTATTAGCACCTAGTAAGTTTGCAATATTACGGGCATATTCTATTACAGCGACCTGCATACCAAGACATATTCCTAAGAAAGGAATATTATTCTCTCTTGCATACCTAGCTGCTAAAATTTTACCCTCTATTCCTCTTTTACCAAAACCTCCAGGAATTAATATAGCATCTAAATTATCTAAGACACCTACTCCATTATGTTCTAAATCTTCAGAATCAATATACATTATTTTTATTTTGGAGTTAGTATGTATTCCTGCATGTGCTATTGCTTCTATAAGAGATTTATATGATTCCGTAAAATCAACATATTTGCCAACTAAACCAAGAGTAATATTATGTTCTAAATTTTCTATAGTACTAATTAATTTCCTCCAAATACTTAAATCAGCTACATTTGGTTTTAATGCTAAGACATCACAAATTATGCTATCAACACCTTGCTCATGTAACATTAATGGTATCTTATAAATGGAATCTACATTCCAAACAGAGATTACTGACTCCATAGAAACATTTGAAAACATTGAGATTTTTGCTCTTTCTTCTTCAGGTATAGCTCTGTCTGCCCTACATAAAAGCAGGTCAGGATGTATTCCAATTTCTCTTAATTTCTGCACAGAATGTTGTGTTGGCTTAGTTTTAAGTTCCCCTGCAGGAAATACAGAAGGAACTAGTGTAAGATGCACAAACGCAGAATTATGCTTACCCATAAGCAAACTCATTTGCCTTACAGCTTCTAGAAATGGTAAAGATTCTATATCTCCAACTGTACCTCCAATTTCAATGATAGCAATGTCTGCCTTTCCATTAAAACTAGATTCAACTCCTTTAATAATAAAATCTTGTATTTCATTTGTAATATGAGGAATTACCTGTACTGTTTTTCCTAAATAATCACCACGACGTTCTTTTTTTAAAACTGATTCATATATTCTACCAGTAGTAAAATTATTAAGTTTTGTCATCCTGGTTGATATAAAACGTTCATAATGGCCTAAATCCAAATCAGTTTCTGCCCCATCTTCAGTAACAAAAACCTCACCATGTTGAAATGGACTCATAGTACCAGGATCAACATTTATATAAGGATCTAATTTCAGCATGGTGACATTCAAACCACGAGATTCTAAAATAGCAGCTAAAGAAGCTGCTGCTATTCCTTTGCCAAGTGAAGATACTACTCCCCCTGTTATAAAAACGTATTTAGTCATTATATTCTCAATAGAAATCAATCACATTATATGCTTATAAAGATTACGAAATAAAAAATAAAGCATAAAATTAAAATCAATATTATACACTAGAGACTACTATCATAACTATCAAGACAATATTAGACTAAAATAAATACACAAATAAATAAATATATAATACTATTACAGTAATAAATATATTTTCTAGAGAAAACACATACAATGTCAGAAAATGATACTATAAATTACGATATTGTAATTGTTGGAGGTGGACCTGCAGGTATAGCTACAGCCATACACTTAAAACAATTATCTAAAAAAAAAAATAAAGAACTCAATATTTGTATAATAGAAAAATCTGCTGAACTAGGTTCTCATATCATATCAGGAGCTATTATAGATATAAGATCTTTAGAGGAATTATTCCCAGATTATAATATAGCAAATAATAATATTCTAAGCCCTGTTTTAAATGAAAGTTTTTTTTATTTAACTAAAAACAGAAGTTTCAAGATATCAAACATACTTATACCAAAATGCCTAACAAACAGCAATTGCTACATAGTAAGATTAGGGCATTTAGTACGATGGCTAGGGGGAAAAGCAGAAGAACTAGGTGTTGATATTTTTACAGGATTTACAGCAAAAAATATCTTATATAATAAAAACAAAGAAGTATGCGGAATAAAAACAGGTGATTTTGGAATAGATAAATATGGTCAAAAAAGTAATATTTTCCAAGAAGGCTTGAAAATACAAGCAAAATATACAATTTTAGCAGAAGGGTCAAGAGGACATCTAGGAAAAGAAATAATAAAAAAATTTAAATTAGATAGTTTAAAAAATTCACAAACATACTCAATAGGCATAAAAGAAAACTGGGAAATAGAGAGTAAAGACTATTCTCAAGGAGATGTAATCCATACTATAGGATGGCCATTAAATCAAAAAGCTTCTGGAGGAGCTTTTTTGTATTATCTAGAGAAAAACATCCTATCAATAGGAATGGTTATAGACTTAGATTATCGAAATACATGGTTTTCTCCTTTTGATGAGTTCCAAAACTATAAATCACATAAACTAATTTCTAATATTTTAAAAGGCGGTAAAAGGCTATCTTATGGTGCTAGAAGCATCACAAATGGAGGTTTACTTTCATTGCCTAAAATATCATTTCCTGGAGGTCTATTAGTAGGATGTGAAGCTGGATTCTTAAATTCATCTAGACTAAAAGGAGTACATACTGCTATAAAAAGCGGGATGCTAGCTGCAGAAACAATAATGGATAGTTATTTGTCATCCAAACAATCAATTAACAATGATCTTATACAGTATAATTCTTTATTTAAAAAATCATGGCTACATAAAGAATTATATTTATCTAGAAATTTTAAACTATGGAATAAAAAACCAAAATTGATAGGATGCATGATGAGTTTTACAGAACAAATGCTTTTGAAAGAAAAATTCAAATTCGATCTTAAAAATCATAAAGAAGATAATGCATGTCTTAATGATAAAAAAAATAGCAAATATATAAAATATCCCAAACCTGACAATATATTAACTTTTGATAAAGAAAGTTCAGTACAACTATCAAATACTCATCATCAAAAAAATCAACCTATACACCTAAAAATAATTAATCAAAATATTCCAATAAAAACTAATCTAATACAATATGGAGCACCTGAAGTTAGATATTGTCCAGCAGGAGTATATAAATTTGAAAAAGATAACAATAATAAATTTAATTTTGTGATAGAAGCAGAAAACTGTATCCATTGTAAGACTTGTGACATCAAAGACCCAACTCAAAATATAATCTGGACTCCACCTCAAGGAGGTGAAGGTCCCATATATGATGGCATGTAATTACTACATCATAATACTGTTGATAAACTTTTTAATACATGGATATTTTCTACCGTAGATATATCCTGTGTTATCTGCTCTCCATTAGCTGTCAAGCGCAATAATCTCCTCATTATTTTACCTGAACGAGTTTTTGGTAGATTATCACCAAATCTAATATCTTTTGGTTTAGCTATAGGTCCTATTTCTTTTGCAACCCAATCTCGCAATTGTTTTGCTATTTTTATTGCTTCTTCTCCTTCAGGCTGTTTATCTTTTAATACCACAAAGGCAACTACTGCTTCGCCTGTTGTTATATCAGGACGGCCAACTACTGCTGCCTCAGAAACTAATTCATGAGATACTAAGGCGGACTCAATTTCCATTGTTCCAAGACGATGACCTGATACATTTAAAACATCATCAATACGCCCTAAAATCCAAAAATAATTATCATTATCTTTTTGAGCTCCATCTCCAGCTAAATAATAACCTCTCAATTCTTCTGGAAAATAACTAGATTTAAATCTTTCTGAATCATTCCATATATTTCTTATCATACCAGGCCAAGGTCTTTTTATTACTAAAAAACCACCCTTCCCAGGTAATACATCTTCACCTGTTTCATCTACTACTGAAGCAGATATACCTGGCAAAGGTAAAGTGCAAGATCCTGGTTTCAATGGAGTAACACCAGGTATTGGTGTTATCATATGACCACCTGTCTCAGTTTGCCACCAGGTATCAACTACAGAACATTTTTCTCTACCAACATTTTTATAATACCAAAGCCAAGTTTCTGGATTAATGGCCTCTCCAACTGAACCTATTATACGCAAACTGCTTAGATCAAAATTTTTAGGATGCACCTCTTGATCGCTAGAAGATGATTTTATTAACGACCTTATAGCAGTAGGAGCTGTATAAAATACTGTAACTTTATGATCAGATATCATCTTCCAAAATCTTCCAGAATCAGGATAAGTTGGAATACCTTCAAATATAACCTGAGTCATACCTAAAGCTAAAGGAGCATATGATATATAAGTATGCCCAGTAATCCAGCCAATATCTGCAGTACACCAAAATACATCACTATCACTGGCATTAAAAGTCCAATTCATACTCATTTTAGACCAAAGTAGATAACCAGCTGAAGAATGCTGCACTCCTTTAGGTTTACCTGTAGAACCAGATGTATACAAAATAAATAAAGGATGCTCTGAATTTACAAATGTGGGTTCACAATATTCTGACTGGGTATCCTCAACATCAGACATCCATAAATCACGATCTATATCCCAACTAACACACTTGTCTGAACGTTTATAAACAATAATGTTTTTTATGCTTTCACACCCACCCATCTCAATTGCATCATCTACGGCAACCTTCAATGGTATATATTTTCCACCACGTTTCTGACTATCAGCTGTTATAACTAATGAAGCCCCAATATCAACAATCCTTTCATGAAGGCTTTTGGAAGAAAAGCCACCAAAAACAACTGAAATTATTATTCCTAATCTCGCACATGCTTGCATAGCTACAACTACTTCTATAGACATAGGCATATATATAATGCATCTATCTCCACTACAATAACCTAATTTTTTAAGACCATTAGCAAATTTACAAACACGCGTAAATAATTCTATATAGCTAATTTTTTCTACTTTGCCATCATCTGACTCAAAAATAATAGCTGTTTTATGTTTATTTCCATTAGTTAGATTAACATCAAGACAATTAAATGAAACATTCATTTCACCATCTGTAAACCATTTGTAATGAGGTGCTTCTGACTCATCTAAAACATTAGTAAACAATTTATGCCAAATTAAGAAATCCAAAGCATATTTTTTCCAAAATGACTTATAATCATTCTCTGATTCTAGGCACAAAGATTTATAAACATCTAAATCCTTAATAAAAAAATTATTATCCTTAATATTATTCTTCTTAGGATTAAAAACCCTGTCCTCAATCAAAACAGATTCTATGTGATTAGACATAATAATGTCTCCAATTATTAATTCTGGCCATACTCAATATAATTTTCTATTTAAGATATTTAATTGATATGAATTATAATGATAGTAATCCAGCTCTAGCTATATCAACATCTTCATCTGATTTTGCTCCAGAAACACCTATGCCGCCAACAACATTGCCATCCAGAATAATTGGCACGCCACCTTCCAACATACCCTCTAAATTAGGAGCAGAAAGAAATGAATAACGACCATTGTTTATAATGTCTTCATATACTTTAGAATCACGTCTAGCAAGAGCTGAAGTTTTTGCCTTTGCTGGAGCAATATAAGATGATATTGCTGGAGCATCATCCATTCTAGACATTCCAAGCAAATGACCTCCATCATCTACGACAGCAATTGTAACTTTAAAATTATTTTTAACAGCATAATTTTCTGCTGCAGATATAATTTTTTTTACCTCACAACTACTCAAAATAATTTTAGTTTTCATTAAAAGACTACCTATAAAATATTAAAATATTAAAATATTAATTATTTAAATAATAACAAAGTTGACATCAACCACTAACATATCAAAAAATAGAATACTTTGCTAACCAAGAAGCTTGATAATAAACAATTATCCCAATATCATGTACCATAGCAGGTTTTATTTATATAACATATATTTATTCTACTATTAGAGTTTTGATAGACTACACTATTTTGAATATTTCTAGCATAAGAACCATAATTAAGAAAATATTTATATTAATAATTTGCATTAATGCATCTTCTTGCTGCATACAAGAAAATCCACAAAATAAAGTCTATATTCCACAAAAAATTGTTTTACAAACAAGTAGTAAAAAAAATATTATTTTTACAAAAGAGGCGCTAAAACAAATAAATAAAAAGTATGTTTATGGAGGATCATCACCTCAAAAAGGATTTGACTGTAGTGGTTTAGTATACTACTGTGCAAAAAAATCATTAAATTTAAATCTACCAAGAACTACTAAGAAGCTAATTAAAGTTGGAAATCAAGTTTCTAAGAGAAGAGTACAAACTGGAGATCTAGTTTTTTTTAAAACAAATCATAATCAATTACATGTTGGTATTTATGTAAAAGATGATATCTTTATACACGCACCAAGAACTGGTAAAAAAATAAAATTTGATAATATCAATAGTAAATATTGGTCAAGAAAATATATAACATCTCGTAGAATATGTTATTGATAAAAAATTTAACTTCTACATGAATATTCTAGATTTTACCAATGCTAAGTATAAAAAATAAATTATAATATGTGGTGAAATCAAACCGAATATAATTCCAATAGAATTTCGTAAAACTAACAATTGAAATAAACCAACAATACTAAAATATACTAATGCTAGCAATACAGCGATAAAAAAATTAATAGATCTATTCCTAGCGTTTGTTTTACCTAGTGGAATAGCTAAAAATGACAGATTTAATGCAACTATAGGTATAGAAATACGCCCTACTATATAGGACCAAGATAAGTTACTATTTTCAAAAAAAAGTCTTTTTGTGGATAAACCTTTCATAAACCTTTTATTACTCATAAAACAACTAGAATTGAAATTAGTGTTATAAAAATCATCCAAACAGACTTCGTATTCATCAAAATGTGTAAATGTTATTTCAGAAGAATTGCTACCAATATTTGAAATACTTACACCTTTCATAACAAAAAAATTATTACAATCTAATAATTTATCTATTTTTAAAGATTTAGCAGTTACTAAAATAAATTCATTATGATTAATTAATCGTACAAAAACGTTACTAAATTCATTATTTTTATTTATATTTTCAGCAAAAAATACTATATTACCACTATTAAACTCCATGAAATTCCCAGGAGACACCTTGTATAAATTAGAATCTTCTAAAGAAGATCTATGAATTTGTTCTATCTTTCTATACGCAATTGGTGATAAAAACAAAGAAAATATCATAATAATCAATGAAATAGGTATGGAAAAAGTCAATACTAGATTATATACATCTTTCAAAGACAGACCACTAATCATCCAAACTATCATTTCTGAATCTCTATAACTACGCATTATAGTTCTTATAACTGCTATAAATAATGAAACAGTCATTATTATCGGCAATGCAGTTATAATATGTAGAAATACCATCTTGAACATATTATTTATCGACAAATCTATTAAAAAATTTTCTTTAAATATACGTATAATAATTATAGAGAACCAAATAAAAATTAAAATCGACAAAACAAATGCAAAGTTTTTATTTATTTCATAAAAAAAGGATTTTTTAAAAATTGACATTTTCTAAAAATACAAAAGATATGTTAAATTTGTTCAATTACTATAATCTAGAGAAACATAATATGGAAATTTATATAGAAAATAAAACTATAAATATATCAAATATAGAAACGGAATCATTAGGCATAGGAATATACAAGAATAACATTCTAACTTCGTCTGCAAAAGAAATAAATGAAAATAGCAATGATTTCCTAAAGCAAATATTAAATAATTTCAATGCAGAACTAGGAAATAGTATAGTTCTATACAACATACCAAATATTAAGGCAAAAAGTATTGTAATTATAGGCCTTGGTGATAATGATAAATATTCACTAGAAGAACATAATATAGCTGAAGAATCATTTTTTAAAACATGTATTAAACATCAAATAAAAGAATGTTATTCAACTATTGCTTTAGAAGCTGATCCAGAAAAAAGTATATTGTTTATTAAAAATTCCATAATAACAGCAAAAGGATCTGTCTATAAATATACTGCTACAATAAAAAATATTGAAAAAACTATAGAATTAAAAAAAATTGTATTTATAACAAATAATAATAACTCAAAAGATATAGATAGATGTTTATTAGAAGGAACATCAATATCTGAAGGGATATATTTAGCAAAACAATTGGGAAATCTACCTAGTAATATTTGTACACCAACTTATTTAGCAAATGAAGCTAAAAAATTAGAGCAGGAATTTTCATCTATAAAAACTAATATATTAAATATTGAAGATATTAGCAAAATCGGCATGAAATCTTTTATGTCTGTGGCAAAAGGATCTAATGAACCATTAAAATTTATAGAGATTATATACCAATCTAATAGAACAAAAGAACGGCCAATTATAATTATAGGAAAAGGAATAACTTTTGATTCTGGAGGAATATCTCTTAAGCCTTCATCTTCAATGGAAGAAATGAAGTATGATATGTGTGGAGCAGCTGCAGTTCTAGGAATAATAAAATCAATCGCAAAACTAAAAATCAATCATAATGTTATTGGACTAATACCAGCTTGTGAAAATATGCCTAGTGGAAGTGCTAATAAACCTGGTGATGTAATAGAAAGCATGTCAGGCAAAACAATAGAGATAATAAATACAGATGCAGAAGGAAGATTAGTATTATGTGATGCACTAACTTATGCTAAAAAATATGATCCTTGTCTAGTAATAGACATGGCAACTTTAACAGGAGCATGTGTTGTATCATTAGGTGGCATCAGAACAGCTTTATTCTCTAACGATAAAGAAACTACAGATCTAATATCTTCATCTAGCAAAAAAGTTTTAGATTATGTATGGGAAATGCCACTAGATAATATATATAAAAAACAATTAAAGTCCGACTTTGCAGATATAAAAAATACTGGTGGTTATTCTGCAGGATGTATAACTGCTGCCTGTTTTTTATCAGAATTTGTCGATAAATATAAATGGGTTCATCTTGACATAGCAGGTACAGCTTGGAGTAAAGACAATAAAAAAGGTGCTACTGGAAGACCAGTTGCATTGATTACACAATTTTTATTAGATAAATCAAATGCAAATTGATTTTGTATTTGATATTAAAAATAAATTATTATCTACTTGTCATATAATTAAAGAAATTTATATGACAAGTAGTGTTATAGTATTTTGTGAAGACAAAGAAACTGCACATAAAATAGATAAGTTACTATGGTCTTTTGATGATATATCTTTTATACCACATTCAATAAGTAATGATTGTAATAAAAATAATACGAGAGTAACCATTACTACTAAAGATTTATTTGAATTAAAATATATTGACAAAACTAACAAAAATTATTTATCATATATAGTGAATTTATCTAACAATTATCCACAACACTATAATCAATTTGATCATCTTATAGAAATAGTATCAGAAGATGAAAATGATCGTGCAAAAGCACGACTTAAGTGGAAATTCTATAAACAGAATGGCCATATTGTAAAGGGAAAACCTTTTAAGATTTCTACTTAAAATAAATTAAAATAATAAATAGATTCAATTAGAACAATAACGTTACAATTTAAAAAAATTCTACAAATAAATGACTACTACCAATTAGGAGTTGCATATGAATAATTATCAATACTCTAAATTTGATAATAACAGTAGCATAGCTACAAAGAACAATATATTAAAACATAATAAGGTATTGAAAAATACTTATTTGCTACTAGCTATATCTCTGATACCCACTGTTCTAGGGTCTATGTTCGGAATACTTTCTGGCATAAATTATGGAATGTTATCTAATCCAGGATTATCTACTTTGATATTTTTTATAGGTTCTTTTTTTCTAATGTCGTGCATAGAGAAAAATAAAAATAATTCTACTGGTATATTATTTTTACTATTGTTTACTTTTTTTATGGGCATAATGCTTTCAAGGCTATTAGGAATAGTAATAGGAATGCATAATGGCTCGAAAATAGTAACAATGGCATTTGGTGGAACTGCTACAATTTTCTGCTTTATGAATTTTATTGCACATACTGTGAAAAGAGATTTATCTAGTTTAGAAAGATTTATGACTATAGGTGCAGTAGTATTACTATTATCTATAATTGCAAATATTTTTCTACAGATGAGTGCTATGACATTAACAATATGTATGCTCTCAATGATAGTTTTTTCTTCTTTTATGCTTATTGATATACACAGAATTATAAATAATGGAGAAACAAATTATATATCCGCAACATTAGCTCTGTATTTGGATATATATAATGTATTCAGTAACTTATTAGTTATAATAGGTTTTTTCAATAATAATAAAGAATAAAATAAGTAATAGCCCACAAATAATTTTTATTTAAAATAATAGTGGGCTTTATTTTAAATAAAACACTTTAGATCTTTTAAGATTTTTCTACTATATAAAGTTCTTCCATATAAATAAGTTTCTATACGGTCAGATATAGTTTGATAAACAAGAGAATTTTCTAAGACATTACCAAAATCAGGTTCTTCTTGATCAAAACCATAACCAGTTTCCTTAAGTAAAACCCACTCAAAACGTCTTAATATACTAGAAATATAACTACTATTTTTTTCGTGATTATCACAAAATTTTAATAATGCATCATTATATGCATCAAATAAAATAGGATGAGAATCTTCTTTTGGCAAAAAAGATAGAATTAACTCATTTAAATACCATGCAAATATTAAAAAATTCCCAGGCAAAGAAATTATTCCATTTAATTCAGCTTTTACCAAAGTTTTGACTTCAGATTTTCCAGTCCATCTTAATAATAATGGAGTAAACTTAGATAAAACTGGTCTAAGTTGAGAATAAGGCCTTTTAGCCCCCTTAGCTACCATATTTATACAACCATATTCGCGAGAAAAAACCTTAATTATTAAAGATGTTTCCTTCCAAGAAATACTATGTAATATATAACCAATATCTTCCTTTATACGTGGGTTTTTTTATTCATAACCAAAACTTATTAAAGAATTCTTATCATTTAACCATTTTTTCTTCACTTTTATATATACATTCAAATAAACTTTTTTTTCTAAAAATTTTTCAATGTCTAATCTTGCGGCAATTGCAATACGTTTTAAATTTTCACCACGATGACCAATCAAAATAGCTCTATGATTGCTACTACCGACTATTACACATACACTTAAATGTAAAATATTAAGCTTTTCTTCCCATTTTTCTACTAAAGTTGTACACTCATACGGAACTTCATTTCCTACAAATCTAAATATTTTCTCTCTTAAAAATTCAGAAATAAAAAATGAAGTAGATCTATCCGTTAGATAATCATCATCAAATATTTTTCTTTGTAATGGCAAATGAGATGCTATTTCATTTAATAAGGCATCTATATTATGTTTTTTTAAAGCACTAACAGGAACTATGCTATCATAAGGGTAAATATTTGTTAATTTTGATATAAATGGTAGTAATTCACTCTTATCTTTAAGCAAATCAATTTTATTAAGTATAAGAATCACTTTTTTCGATCTAGGTATTATCTCTAACAACCTACTATCTTCTTCTAACCACCTAGCAGAATCAATAACATGGATAATAAGATCTACTTCTAATAGTTCTTGTGATACTATTCTATTCATCATCCTATTTAAAGGATTTAAATATTTTAATTGGAAGCCTGGTGTATCTACAAATATAAATTGTGCATCTTTTCTAGTCAGAACTCCTTTTATTCTGTGTCTAGTAGTTTGCGCTTTTTTAGAAACTATAGAAAGCTTATGTCCTAACAAAGCATTGTTTAGAGTTGACTTTCCAACATTTGGACGGCCAATTATACCTATAAATCCTGCACGGTAACTATTTAATTCATTGTTCATTTTTTAACTAATAATTTTTCTTATTTTTTGAACAAAAAAGATTTGATTTCATAACCATATCTAGTGCCATTTTAGCTGCTAATTGTTCTGCTGAACGTCTAGTATCACCAAATGATTTTGTTCTAATGTTTAAATCTGAGATAATACAATCTATCTCAAATATTTGATTATGGGCTAACCCATCAGTATTCACAATTATATAAGAAGGCAATGATATATGTTTAGATTGCAACAATTCTTGTAGTAAACTTTTAGCGTCTTTACCCATATTACTTAAATCTAAGTTTTCTATAAAATCAAGATATTGATGCTCTATAATATTTTTGCATATATCAAATCCTGAATCCTGAAAAATAGCTCCGAATATCGCTTCTATAGAGTCTGCTAATATAGATGGACGCCTAGAGCCCCCACTTTTTATTTCTCCATCTCCCAACTTTATATAATTAGATATATTTAATTTATTAGCAATTTTTATCAAAGAATTTTGTTGAACTAAACTAGCTCTTAATCTCGACAAAACTCCCTCATCTATATCAATAAATTTATTAAATAATATAATAGTTATTGAAGCATTTAATATTGAATCACCAAGAAATTCTAGTCTTTCATTATGATTAGAACTATAACTACGATGTGTTAATGCTAACTCTAATAAAGATATATCATTGAAATAATATCGGAGGCTCTTTTCTAAATTAGATAATGTCATGCTATTTTAAAAGACCTATTCTGGTAATATTCTTGAAATTCATCCATATGAAAAATGCCTTGCCAACTATATTTTCTTCTGGAACAAATCCCCAATAACGACTATCAAAACTATTGTCTCTATTATCACCCATAACAAAATAATGACCAGCAGGAACAACACAGGTTAATCCATTATTATCATAATTGCAATTATGATAATATGGGTAATACCAAGAAGGTTTTAACAAATTAAAAACATTATCTTGTAACGCAATATAGTGATATTTTTCACTTATAAATTCTTTATATGTACTAATCAATAAATTAGTGCCTTGATCACAATAAGAAGCTTCCATCAAACTTACAATTTCTTTATCATTAATAGTCAATTTTTTATTATGATAATCAATCTTATCACCAGGAACACCAACAACACGTTTTATATAATCTAATTTATGTAACCAAGGGTCACGAAATACAATTATATCCCCTCTAGAAGGATCAAAAACAGATACTATCTTATAATCTATAATAGGTATCTTAATTCCATATATAAATTTATTAACAAATATAAAATCACCAGATCTTAACGTTGGCAACATGGATCCAGATGGTATTCTGAAAGGCTCCAAACAAAATGATCTTAATAAAAAAACAATTAGAATTATTGGGAAAAGAGCAATAGAAAATTCTATCCATAATGGTGTTTTTTTACAAACTCCATCAACAATACTCAATGAATCATTTATTTTTTTACGTTTAGCACTAAAAATAAAAATATCTAACAAATAAATAAAACCTGTCAATACTAACAAAAAAAATAAAATAATAGAAAAATAACGACTCATTTGTATTATCTATCTTCTACTTTTAGAATAGCCAAGAAAGCTTCCTGTGGAATTTCTATACTTCCAATGTTTTTCATCCTTTTTTTACCTGTTTTTTGTTTTTCTAATAATTTTTTCTTGCGACTAATGTCACCACCATAACATTTAGCTAAAACATTTTTTCTTAAAGCTTTTACGTTTTCACGAGCAATAATCTCTGATCCTATTGCAGCTTGTATAGCAACATCATACATTTGTCTTGGAATAATTTCTCTCATTTTCGAAACAATTTCTCTTGCTCTATACCTTGCAACAGATCTATGAACTATCATTGATAATGCATCTATATAATCTCCATTAATAATGATATCAACCTTAACAACATCAGCTGCTCTATAATCCAATAACTCATAATCCATAGAGGCATAACCGCGAGAAATAGACTTTAGGCGATCAAAAAAATCTAAAACTATTTCTGCAAGAGGTATTTCATAAATCAAATTAACTTGACGACCATGATAAGACATATCAATCTGAACACCTCTTTTCATATTACAAAGAGTCATTACAGCACCAACATAGTCTTGAGGCAAAAATAAGCTAACTTTAACAATAGGTTCACGAATTTCACTAATTGAATTTAGCACTGGAATTTTGGATGGACTATCTATCGACTCTATACTACCATCCTTTCTTTGAACTTCATATATTACAGAAGGAGCTGTAGTAATGATATTCATACTAAATTCTCTTTCTAATCTTTCTTGCACTATTTCCATATGCAAGAGCCCTAAGAAACCACACCTGAATCCAAATCCTAAGGCCTGTGATACTTCTGGCTCAAAAACTAAAGAAGCATCATTCAACTTTAATTTTTCTAAAGAAATACGCAAAAACTCATATTCAGAACTTTCAACTGGATATAAACCTGCAAATACTTGTGGTTGGGCAATTTTAAATCCTGGCAAAGAATTGGTAGCCTGATTATCAAACGAAGTAATAGTGTCACCTACTTGAGCATGTTTTAGATCTTTTATACCGGCAACAACAAAACCAACTTCACCTGCAGATAAAGACTCTCTATACTCTGATTTAGGAGTAAAGACTCCTACTTGTTCACACATATGACTAATTTTGTTTGACATAAACAAGATTTTATCTTTTGGCTTCAGCACTCCATTAACTATTCTTACTAAAACAACTACTCCTGTATAACTATCAAACCAAGAGTCAATAATCAAAGCTTGCAAAGGTTTAGATATATCACCTACTGGTGCAGGAACTTTTGCAACGATTAACTCTAAAATTTCTTCTATGCCAACACCATTTTTGGCACTAGCTAAAACAACATTGCTTGAATCTAATCCAATAAAATCTTCTATTTCTTGAATTGCATTTTCTGGATTTGCTTGTGGCAAATCTATTTTATTTAAAACAGGCAAAACTTCCACACCTAAGTCAATTGCAGTATAACAATTAGCTACAGTTTGAGCCTCTACTCCCTGAGATGCATCTACAACTAATAAGGCTCCTTCACAGGCTGACAATGATCTACTTACTTCATAAGAAAAATCAACATGTCCAGGAGTATCAATCATATTAAATTTATATAAAATACCATCTAGTGATTTATAATTGAGAGCAACTGTTTGAGCTTTAATTGTAATACCACGCTCTTTTTCTATATCCATAGAATCAAGAACCTGATTAGACATTTCACGATCTACAAGAGCCCCACATTTCTCTATTAAGCGATCTGCTAGAGTTGATTTACCATGGTCTATATGAGCTATAATAGAAAAATTGCGTATAAAATTCATTTTAAAAAAACTATTAAAAAATTAATAAAGTCACGTATATAACAACTAATCAGACAGCTTGATTGGCATCCAATGGGTCTGATCACCTCGACGAACTAATAACAAGAAAGTTTTTTTATTAGTTTTATTAAGAATATTAGTAAAATGACTAACATCTTTTATATTTTCATCATTGATAGCTATTAAAATATCATTAACTTTTAATCCTGCTTTTAATGATGGGCCACTCACACTTTTTACTAATACTCCACCGGATATACGTAAACTATCCTTCATTTCTTGCGAAAGATCTACAACTTCTAATCCAATTTTATTATTAACTTTCGCATATTTAAGACTTAAAGGGGTTGAATCATTGGAAATTTCACCAATTTTTACTTTTATATTAAGTTTTTTTCCTCTTCTTAAAATTTCAATTTCAGAAATTTTTCCAGGTTTTGTTTGACCTACAATCCGTGGTAAATCAGACCATTTTTTTATTTCTTCATTGTCAAATTTTAATACTACGTCACCAGCTTGAATACCAGCTTTATCTGCTGGACCTGAAATTTCAACATTAGTAACTAACGCTCCATGAGCTTTAGTTAAACCCAAACCATCTGCAACTTGCCTACTAACTTCAGATATCTGAACTCCAATACGGCCTCTTATAACTTTACCTGAAACTCTTAAATGTTGGACAACTCTCATTGCTTCATCTATAGGTATAGATAAAGAAATACCCATAAACCCACCACTTCTAGATACTATCTGTGAATTAATTCCAATCACTTCTCCTTTCAAATTTAATAAAGGACCACCGGAATTTCCAGGATTAACTGCAACATCAGTTTGTATAAAAGGTAAATACTCACCTGTATCACGACCTATTGCACTCACAATGCCTGCAGTAACTGTAGAATCAAGACCAAATGGCGATCCTATAGCTAATACCCATTGGCCTTTTTTTACTTTAGTAACATCACCTATTGGAATAGGATTTACATTTTTTACGTCAATTTTAAGCAATGCAATATCTGTTCTGTCATCTGCCCCTACCAAATTTGCAATAAACTCTCTACCGTCTGCTAAAGTAACAAGGATTTCACTAGCATCTGATGTAACATGGTTATTAGTTAAAATATAGCCATCGTTAGAAATAAAAAATCCAGAGCCTAAACCTTTAGGAGTTTTTTCATCTAAAGGCTGTTGATTATTACCATGAGGCAAAGAAGGCATATTTGGACCAAAAAACCACCTAAATACTTCATATGGATCGTTATTACCATGGAAAAATTCACTAATATTAGTCATTGTACGGATATTAACTACAGAAGAGTCTAATTTTTCTATGATTTGAGTGAAATCAGGCAAAGATACTAAATTTGAATTTCCATTATTATTATCATCTACTGCAAAAATATTATTTATACACGATAAATATAACAGTACAATAATAAAACAAAAAGATATTCTCTTACGAAATAAAATTATACTCTTCACAAAAAATCTCCAAGAGAATAAATTGTTATTAAAAACCTGTAAAACATAAGATTAAATGATGCAGCTAATAGTCATAACTATACTTTAGAAATAATTATTGTTCCATTAGTCCCACCGAATCCAAAAGAATTAGAAATAGCAAAATTAATATCTAAATCCCTTGCTTCATTAGCGCAGTAATCTAGATCACAAGATGGATCTTGATTAAAGATATTTATAGTAGGAGGAGATATACCATTATATAATGCCATGGTTGTAAAAACAGCTTCAACTCCACCAGCAGCTCCCAATAAATGACCTGTCATAGATTTGGTGGAATTAACTACCAGTTTTTTAGCATGCGAACCAAATACATGTTTTAAAGCTTCAGTTTCATTTTTATCGCCTAAAACAGTGGATGTTCCATGAGCATTAACATAATTAATAGAATCAAAGTTCAAAGAAGCATCTTTTAACGCATTCTGAATACCTTTGCTTGGACCATATTTATCTGGCGAGGTAATATGAAAAGCATCAGAACTCATTCCATAACCAATCAATTCCCCATATATACGAGCATCTCTCTTCTTAGCATGCTCATATTCTTCTAATATAAGAACACCAGCCCCTTCTCCGAGCACAAATCCATCTCTATCTATATCCCATGGACGCGAAGCTGTTTCCGGAGAATTATTACGAGTGGATAAAGCTCTCATAGCAGAAAAACCTCCTATACCCAATGGAGAAACTGTGGATTCAGCGCCACCTGCTAACATAACATCCGCATCACCGTAACTAATTATTCTGGCAGCACTGCCTATAGAATGCAAACCTGTAGTACAAGCAGAAACCACAGCATAACTAGGACCTTTAAATCCATATTCAATAGAAACCTGCCCAGAAATTAGATTAATTAAAGAAGCAGGAACAAAATAAGGGGATATTCTTTTTATACCTTTTTTTAAAACTTCTTTCTGAGTTTCTTCAATTCTTTGTAACCCACCTATGCCTGAACCGATTAAAACTCCTATCCTATCTGCATTTGCATCGTTAACTACCAACCCACTATCGTTCCAAGCCTGATTAGCTGCAGCAAAGCCATAATGAATAAAAGTATCCATATGACGGGACTCTTTTAAAGAAATATATTGTCCAATATCAAAATTAGATACTTCAGCGGCTATCTGACAAGGCATTTCAGAAGAATCAAATCTAGTTATCTTACCAACTCCGGAAACACCGCTAATAATATTTTTCCAAGCTGTTTCTAAATTGTTTCCTACTGGAGAAACTATACCAAGACCAGTAATAACAACACGTCGTTTCAAGCATAACTCCTTATATTTGGTGAAAACCAACACATGAAATCATTCATATATCACTTCAAATATAAAATATCATCTTCAATATATGAATTTATCATGCGCAACTATCATATACTAATGCTTATTACTACCAAGTATATAACTAATCGCTTGTTGTACTGTATTAATTTTCTCAGCCTCTTCATCCGGTATTTCAGTTTCAAACTCATCTTCAAGAGCCATGACTAACTCAACCATATCTAGTGAATCTGCTCCTAAATCTTCTACAAAGGATGAATCATCCTTAATATCAGAATCATTAACTCCAAGCTGCTCAGCGACAATCTTTTTGACTCGCTGTTCTATACTATCCATTAACCTATCTCCAAGTGTAAAAAAATAAGCAAACCATTTTTAAGCATAAAAACCTAATTACATTATATAAAACATATCTAATGAACTATAATAGGCAAACTCATAAATTATAATATCCTAAAACTATTTAGTATATTGTTATATACAATTCATCAAAATTTACAACAAAACATCTTATTAATTCATGTACATACCACCATTTATATGTAATGTTATACCACTAATGTAATCTGCTCTTGAACTAGCCAGAAAAGATACAGCATAAGCAACATCATCAACATGACCCAAACGCCCTGTAGGAATTTGTGATAACAAAGCATCTATATGGTTATGATTTAATGATTTCGTCATATCTGTATCTATGAAACCTGGTGCAATACAGTTTACGGTAATACCTCTGCTAGAAAATTCTTTAGCCAAAACACGTGAAAAAGCTTCTATTCCAGCCTTGGAAGCTGCATAATTAGCTTGACCAACATTACCTATTGAGCCAACAACAGACGTTATGTTAATAATACGGCCCCATTTAGACTTCATCATATGAGGTATAAATCTCTTTGATAGATAAAACACGCTACTAAGATTAGTATTAATTACATCATTCCAATCAGATTCTTTCATCCTAATAGACAAAGAATCTTTAGTAATACCTGCATTATTGACAAGAATATCTGGAAATATTTTCAATTCTGATAATTTTTTCATTAAAAGATCACAACTCTGAATGTTAGAAGCATCCAAAACTACCCCGCATCCAGAAAAAGGAGATAATTCTGAATTAATTTCTTCTGCTCCATCTATAGATCTTGAAGTTCCCACTACGAACACATTGTTATTCAGTAATTCCTTAACTATTGCTTTTCCTATACCCCTATTTGCACCAGTGACAAGAGCAACCTTACCTTTCAAATCCATAATCGATACCACACAACATTAATGAAAAAAATTTAAACTATCATCTAAAGATTTTGGATCCTTAATTGATGTAACAGATAAATTGGAATCTATTCTTTTTATAAAGCTAGATAAAACACTACCAGGACCAAATTCTATAATATTAGTAATACCTAAGGCAGACATTTTATTTATAATTTCAATCCAACGTACTGGCTTCCAAACCTGACGAATTAAAGCATCTTTAATTTCAAATGGATTTCTATAAATAGAAACATCTACATTATTAATAACATCAATCTTTGGAACAGAAAAATTAACATTATCAATAAAATCTGATAATGTTAACGCGGCAGGCTTAAGCAAAGAAGAATGAAATGGCGCAGAAACTGGCAATAGAACAGTTTTCTTAGCTCCACTATTTTTTGCTTCATTACATACTTTATCTACAGCATCTTTATGACCTGCTATTACTGTCTGAACAGGAGAATTGAAATTAACAGCTTCAACTATACAACCGTTAATACTACTCGACCGGCAAATAGATATTACTGTTTCTGGATTAAGACCAATGATGGCAGCCATAGCACCGAATCCAATAGGAACAGCTGACTGCATAGCTTCAGCACGAATTCTAACCAAACGCAAAGCATCTTCAAATAATATAGACTCAGCTGCAACTAAGGCTGTATATTCTCCTAAACTATGCCCAGCCATTAAAATTGGCATGCCTCTACCAAAAGATTTCCAAAAAGAAAAATACGCAAAACCTATTGCTAACATAATTGGCTGAGTGTTTATCGTAAGATTCAAATCTTCAAGTGGACCATTCTTTATCAAGTAATTCACATCTTGATCTAATACATCAGAAGCTAAAGAAATAACATCTTTAATAATATGATTGTCATTCCAAACATCTAACATCCCTAAAAACTGAGAACCTTGCCCAGGGAAAACAAAAGCAGTCTTCATAAACTTTAAAAATATTTATATTTAACAAAAATATGTATATTAAACTACAGCAAGTATAGAACCACATGTAAAACCACCACCTACACCTTGCATTAGAACTACATCACGCTCCTTAATTCTACCGTCTTTCCTAGCATAATCAAAAGCAAGAGGAATACTAGCTGCAGATGTATTAGCATGTTTATCTACAGTAATTATAAACTTATCATTCGGAATACCTAATTTATGACCAAGTGCATTCATAATTCTAATATTCGCTTGATGAGGAACAAACCAGTCAATACTTTCCAACGGAAAATTTGATTTTTTACAAATATTACGAGCAGAGATTTCTAGAAAATTAATTGCCTGTTTAAAAACAGCCTGACCATCCATTCTTATAAAAGGATCACCTACAATAGCAGAATTATTAAAATGGCTACCTACACTAAGAATGCTAGAATAATCTCCATTAGCTTGTAAATCTACTGATAATATACCAGAATGTAAATCGCCAGACTCTGATAGAACAAAAGCCCCAGCACCATCACCAAATAAAACACATGTTTTCCTATCATTCCAATCTATAATTCTAGAAAATATCTCTGATCCAATTACCATGATGTTTTTTGCAAATCCAGAACTAATAAAGCTATTCGCCACAGACAATGCATAAACAAAACCACTACAAGCTGCCTGTATGTCAAATGCTGATGCTGAATATGCTTGAATATTTGCTTGAACCAAACAAGCAGTACTAGGAAAAACATTATCTGGAGTAGAGGTAGCTACTATTATCATATCTAATTCAGATGATTTTATATCCGCATCCAACAAAGCTAATTTAGCTGCTTCCCCAGCCATATAACTAGTTGTGAGATTTTCTGCTAGATGTCTCTGACAAATACCAGTGCGCTGTATAATCCATTCATCAGAAGTTTTTATTCCTTTTGAATTCAAGGTAGCTGCTAATTCTTCATTAGAAACAATTTTTTCAGGCAAAAAAGAACCGGACCCTACAATCCTTGCATTCCCCATATATATCTCTGCAAAATTATTTAACTCTATAAAAATATATTAATGCGCTCAAAATACTATCAAATTCTCTATCTGTTAATATTTATAGAAATATTATTTATTAAGCCGTTTAATACCGCTTCACGAGTGCGACGTAAAGCATAATGGAAAGAAACTATATCTGCAGAACCATGGCTTTTAAAAACTACACCTTTCAACCCAAGCAAAGATGCACCATTATAACGCCTATTGTCCATTCTTCTTTTCAAGTTATTTAAAACAGGTTTTGCCATAATACTTGCAAATAAAGATAATAAATTTTTCTTAAATTCTTCTTGCATAGTAACAGAAAACATTTTAGCTAAACCTTCTATAGACTTAAGAACTATATTTCCAACAAAGCCATCACATACCACTATATCTACAACTCCATTAAAAATATCATTTCCTTCAACATTTCCATAAAAATTTAAATCACTTGAAGATAACAGGTCGAAAGTGCTTTTGGTTAAACTATTACCTTTTATTAATTCTGAGCCAACATTTAATAAACCTATACTTGGATTAATCACACCATCAATACTCTTTATTAAAGCAGTACCCATCATAGCAAATTGCAACAAATTTTCAGGCGAACAATCTACATTTGCTCCAAGATCTAATATTGTTGTTGATTTTCCGGTCTGATTAGGTATAGATGCAGCTATAGCAGGCCTATCTATACCTTCCAATGTTTTCAAAACATATTTTGAAATAGCCATCCAAGCTCCTGTATTCCCAGCAGAAATACAAGCATCAGCCAATTTGTTTTTAACACTATGAGCTGATAAATGCATAGATGATTTCTTTTTTTTCCTAAGAGCTACATCAACAGAATCATTCATCCCAATACTTTCTTCAGAATGAATTATTTCGATCCTATTAAATGGTACGTTATGAATTTTATCCAAACAGCTCTTTATTAAATCATCGCTACCCACTAAAAAAACAGAAGTGTCACAATACTTCTTAATAAAAGAAACTGAAGCCGGTACAGTAACAGGCAATCCAGCATCTCCTCCCATACAATCGATAGCTATTTTTATCACAGTGTATAGGTATTTAATTGTTTTCTTTTACTGCTAAAACCTTTTTACCTCTATAAAACCCATTTGGACTGATATGATGACGCAAGTGAATTTCCCCAGTCTTAGAGTCAACAGAAGTAGAAACAGGACTGATAAAGTCATGGGACCTATGCATTCCTCTTTTAGAAGGTGATTTTTTATTTTGTTGAACAGCCACGACAGCTCCTATAAAAAAATATGATATATAGTATACTACTAGCAATAACATACTGTTTAATAACCTAACGGAATATTAACATATTTGTATTAGGTACTTTATAAAAAAATTTCATGTACATATGAAATGATGAAATAATGACCAATTACTATAAAATAAAAAATTATATCAACATTTAAACTACATGTTATTACATAAATATGACTAAAAATCTATAAATAGAAAAATATTGCATCAAATCTATGAAAAAAATTAATCAGCCACTAATTCTAGCATCAAGTTCAAAATATCGTAAAGAACTTTTATCGAGGTTAAAAATACCTTTTATTTGCATATCACCTGAAATAAATGAAACAGCTCTGGATAAAGAAACGATAACAGAAACTTCTATGAGACTAGCATTAATGAAAGCAAAAAAAGTTTCAGAACTAAATCATAATTGCATTGTTATTGGATCTGATCAGGTCGCAGGTGATGGTACACGTCACATTGGAAAGCCAGGAAACTTCTCTGCAGCAAAAAAACAATTAGAATTCATGTCAGGAAAAAACATATTTTTTAGCAACTCAATAGCCGTAACAAATGGTATAACGACTAGAACAGCAACAACACTAGTAAAATGTAAATTCAAAAATCTAGATGCGTTAACTATAAAAAAATATTTAGAAATAGAAAAGCCTTTTGATGTAGCAGGAAGCGTTAAATCCGAAGGATTAGGAATAATTTTATTAGAAAAAATATACAGTGATGATCCTACTGCTATTTTAGGGTTGTCTATTATACAGTTGACTAATATCCTAAAAGAGTTTCATATAGATCCACTACTTGCAGAACATGACTCAAATGAATAGAAAATTACATTTAATACCAGTGCCTATAGGTAGCAATTTGATCAGTTATTCTATTCCAATAGAAACATTAAAATTATCATCCATTTTAAAAACATATATAGCAGAAAATGCAAGAACAGCTCGATCTTTTTTAAAACAAATACATTCAAAGTATCCTTTAAATGAAATAACTATTTATACAATAACAAACAAAACACAAGATTCTGAAATAGAAAAGTGGTTATCACTAGAAAATATAGGGGACATAGGACTAGTTTCAGAAGCTGGGTGTCCTGCTATAGCTGACCCCGGGTCGCAAGTAGTAAGAGTTGCACACAATATGGGGATACAGATAAAACCTTATGTTGGCCCTTCCTCCATAATATTAGGCCTAATGTCAAGCGGACTAAATGGACAAAATTTTGCTTTCAGAGGATATGCACCAAAAAAACAAGAAGAAAGAATAAAAACAATAGCCCATTGGGAAAAAGAGTCGCTTACAAATAATCAAACACAAATTTTGATAGAAACACCTTACCGTAATACTCACTTATATGACAGTTTAATTAACACTCTAAACCAAAATACAAAACTTTGCGTTGCAAGCTCACTAAATTCAATGGATGAAGAAATTAAAACACTTAACATCAAACAATGGAAAGCGCAAGAATACCCAAATATTCATAAAAAACCAACAATATTTCTCTATATGGCAGATAATTTTTTTAAAAAATCATAAGCCTAAATTTAGTACATCTAATATGCTATCACATTCAACAGGCATACAAGACTCTAATTCAATCATTTCCTTAGTCAAAGGATGCAGGAATTTTAAACCATATGCATGTAAAAACATTCTTTTAAATCCATGTTGGATACAAAATGAATCATATTCTTTTGAACCATACTTGCTATCACCTATGATTGGAAAACCACTATGTGATAAATGAACTCTAATCTGATGTGTACGACCACTAAGTATTTCTACGTTTAGTAAACTATAATCACCATAATGTCTTATTAAATCAACAATTGTATGCGCATATTGCCCTTCTGGACTTACAACAACTCTTCTTTCGCCTGATTTTGTAACATATTTTTTCAATGGAAGTTTAATATGTTGCCTTTTGTTCAACCATTTACCCTTAACTAAAGCAATATATTTTTTGTGGCATAAAGATTCTCTGAACATTTTATGGAATTCTAATAAACAACTCCTTTTTTTTGCAACTATCAATAAACCAGAAGTATCTCTATCTAGTCTATGAACTAATTCTAAAAATGTACCTTTTTTATAACATGCTCTCAATTGTTCTATCACTCCAAATAAAATACCACTACCACCATGGACTGCTATTCCACATGGTTTGTCTATAACAAAAAAATTATCATCTTCATAAACAATAGAAAATTTTATTTTAGGAAAAGTAACATTTGTATCTGCTTGTGGTAATCTTAAATTAGGTAATGAAACTACATCTTTAGCTAGTAATTTATAATCAACTTTTGATTTCTTATTATTAATTTTAATATTGCCTTTGCGAATAATTTTATAAATATGACTTTTAGGAACACCTTTTAAAATCTTTAATAAAAAATTATCTAACCTTTGACCTTCATTATCTATATCAATATTTATATTTTTCACAATAAAAGTAATTATAGTTATCAAAGTATCTTTGCTAGTAACAGAAAGAGACTTATAATTAGAGGAATACCTATAAAGATGATAATTAGAAAACTGTTATCTTAAATTAAAATATAATAAGATACAGTAAATCAAATTTAATAGGTTCTATATTAATACTGATGCATTTACCAGTAAATATTTTAAATATAAATGTTTTGTGTGTACATAATAAAATTTGTTATACACAATCCTTAGCAAATATAAGAGAATAAAATCAAGTAAAACAAGCTATCAATTTATCTGAATAAAATAAAGGAAAACAAAAAATAAATATTCTTATTTTTAACAAAAAAAATAATATGTTAATTATAAATCATAAATAATGAATAGAAGTTAATTTGATCTTTAATATCTACATGATATGTAGCAGAAATTAAGATAGTGTTTAGTATTGTTTTTAATGGTAACGGAGAAAATACCACTCATGAAAAGAATGTTATTTAACGCAACACACCCTGAAGAAATACGTGTTGCAATTGTAGATGGACAAAAACTAGTAGATTTAGATATAGAAACGTCTAACCGTGAACAACGTAAAGGTAATATATATAAAGGAGTTGTAACAAGAATAGAACCTGGTTTAGAAGCATGTTTCATAAACTATGGAGAAGATAAACATGGATTCCTACCATTTAAAGAAATAGCGAAGAGTTATTTTAGAGATGGAATAGATTTTAGAAACACAAGAATTCAAGATGCCATAAAAGATGGTCAAGAATTAATTGTTCAGGTAGAAAAAGAAGAAAGAGGTAATAAAGGAGCTGCTCTTACTACATTTATATCATTGGCTGGCAGATATTTAGTACTAATGCCTAATAACCCTAGAGGCGGAGGTGTATCTAGACGTATAGAAGGAGAAGAACGTCAAGAGTTAAAAGACATAATGGAAAAACTAGATGTGCCTAATGGAATGAGCATAATAGCAAGAACAGCTGGAATTGGTAGAACTATTGAAGAACTTCAGTGGGATTTATCATATCTACTTCAACTATGGAATGCGATAGACCAGGCAGCTAAAGAAAATAATTCCCCCGTACTTATATACTTAGAATCTAGTCTAATTATCAGGGCAATAAGAGATTATTTTTCACCAGATATTAATGAAATTTTAATTGACAATCAAGAAATTGTTAAGCAAGCTAAAGCATTTATGAGCGTTGTAATGCCTGATAATGTACAATGTGTCAAAGATTATCAAAATGAAATACCATTATTTTCAAGATTTCAAATAGAACATCAAATAGAAACAGCATATTCTAGAATGATTCAATTGCCATCTGGTGGATCTATTGTAATTGACCATACTGAAGCTTTAGTTGCAATAGATGTAAATTCTGCAAAATCAACAAGAGGAGCAGATATAGAAGAAACTGCCTTAAGAACCAATCTCGAAGCTTCTGAAGAAGTTGCGAGACAATTAAGGTTAAGAGATCTTGGCGGTCTTATAGTAATTGATTTCATAGATATGGAAGATATTAAAAATCAAAAAAATGTTGAACAAAAACTTAGAGAAGCATTAAGAGTCGATAGAGCAAGAGTTCAAATTGGGAAAAAAATATCAAAATTTGGATTAATAGAACTATCAAGACAGAGACTACGCCCAGCGTTAAATGAAGGATCACATATAACATGTCCTAGATGTACTGGGATTGGCGTTATTAGAGATACTGAATCTAGTGCCCTACAAGTATTGAGGCTAATTCAAGAAGAAGCAATGAAAGATGCTACTTCAGCAGTATATGCACAATTACCAGTAGATGTTGCCACTTATTTATTAAATGAAAAAAGAAATGATATAAACAACATTGAACTGCAACTAAATATAAAACTTGTTCTAATACCAAATAAGTATTTTGAAACACCTCATTATAATATAGAAAGAATAAAAAATGATGATCCAAAACTAGAAGAACACAAAACAAGTTTTAATTTAGTAGAAATACCAAACAATAACTTAATATGGAACATACCAGAATCAGAAGAAAAACATAGGCCTGAAGCCTTAATAAAAGATAGCACTCCTAAAAAGCCAGCTCCAATAGTATCAAATATCAAATATAAATCCTTGAATAATTCTAATGTTAGTAAAAATATATTCAAAAAAATATTTTCCTGGATAAATTTATTCAATAAAAAAGAAATAACTCCAGAAAACCAACATAATAATCATAAAGCATCTCTACATGAACAACACAACTCAAAACATAGAAATGAAAAAAAATATAATTATAAAAATAAAAATCAAAGCAAATTACTACAAGAAAAACAACAGATAAATTCTATAGATACATATAATGAAAATTTAAATAAGCTAGAAGAGGATTATCTTTTATCTAAAAAAGACAAGAACAAAACTAAACGTGATAACCAAATAAACCTTGTAGAGAATAAAATTCTAGACCATGATGACAAAAAAACTGATGCTTTAGATCAGAATAATTTGATAACAAGTAATGGCGATAATGATAAAAAACCAAATATCCGCAGAAGAAATAATGGTTATAGAAAAAATCAGAAAAATTTTAATATGTCTAAAAATTCGAAAGAATTATCTAATTCTCATGAAATAGATAATATAGACAGAACTCTTTCTTCTGAAGATAACATTAACAATATTGATGCTCAGAAAAATATAGAAAAAATGACATCTACTACTAATAAAGTTGAAGATAATATAATAAGAACAACAGTAGCTATAAATAATTTAGATCTAGAATATTCAAAGACAAAACAGGATACTGTAGCTACTACTAGTCACCACACAAAAAATCTTCAAATGGTAGAAACTAATTGCCAATCTACTAATGAGCAAACTAATGATGTTAAACCAGAAGTTAATAAAAGACTTTATACAAAAAATACAACAAACTATAAAATAAAGAAACAACTAACACAGGTAGAAACTAAAAATTAAAAATAGAGACTATAGCATCTGTAATAAATTACAGATGCTACAGTCTCATGCTTGAATAATTATTTTACTAAAATTGATAATAGATTATAAATTGTTTCTTTTAATTTTCTTCTATCAACAACCATGTCTATGGCACCTTTATCTAGTAAAAATTCTGCTCTCTGAAATCCTTCAGGTAATTTTTCTCTAACAGTTTGCTCTATAACTCTAGGCCCTGCAAATCCTATTAGGGCCTTAGGCTCAGCGATTACAACATCACCCATAAAAGCAAAGCTAGCAGAAACACCACCCATAGTAGGATCAGTAAGAACACTAATAAAAGGTAGTTTGGCAGCAGATAAAGAAACTAACATAGCATTAGTTTTAGACATCTGCATCAATGAAAATAAACTCTCTTGCATTCTTGCTCCGCCAGATGCAGATACACATATAAATGGCATAGAATGCTCTATAGCATGCTGCACAGCTAACTTAAAACGCTCGCCAACTACTGAGCCCATAGAACCACCCATAAACGCAAATTCAAAACAAGCTAAAACAACTGGCATTCTACTTATACAACCAGACATTACAAGTAACGAATCTGTTTCCTTTGTCTGTTTTATAGCATCATTTAATCTGTCGCTATATTTTTTTGTATCCTTAAATTTCAATATATCAACAGACCTTATATTGCCACCTATCTCAAAACGCCCTTCTGAATCCAACAAAGAATCTATTCTTGCTCTTGACCCCATACGCATATGATAACTACATTTTGGACAAACGTATAAACTAGCAATCAAATCTTCGTTATATAAGACTGAATCGCAAGAAGCACATTTGCACCACAAACCCTGTGGAACACGTCTAGCACCACTATCATTAGATTTACTAATTCTTGGAGGTAGAATTTTTTCTAGCCAACTCATATTATATATAGCAGAAAAATAAAATAAAGAATCATATACTATCAAGAGACTTTCTTATATTAGATATCCAATCACTAGCAGCTGATATAGCTGCATTATCCTTATTTCCAACAATTTCATTATTAGCTGCTTCGTGCATTATTTCTATAATTTTACTTCCTATTACTACTGCATCAGCACAACTACCAATCTGTTTGGCACTCTCAGCATCTCTGATACCAAAACCAACTCCAACTGGAATATTGATATATTTTCTAATTAACTGTAATTTCTCAGCCACCTCTTCAGCATTCAGTTTTTTAGAACCAGTAACTCCACGCAAGGAAACATAATATACATAACCATTCGCAATCTTAGATATTTTTTTTATGCGATCTTCTCCAGATGTAGGAGAAAGCAAAAAAATCATATTTATCCCTACATCACTAAGCATTTTTGAAAAATCATCAGATTCTTCAGGAGTATAATCAACTACTAATACCCCATCTACTCCAGCAGTTTGCGCCAACTTAGCAAATTGTTTTTGCCCAATACTCTCTATTGGATTAGCATATCCCATGAGAACAACTGGTGTTATTTTGTCATGAATACGAAACTCCTCTACTGAAGTTAATATCTTTTTTAAAGTCATGCCATTTTTTATAGCTCGTTCGGAAGCTTTTTGTATTACAGGTCCATCTGCCATAGGATCAGAAAAAGGTATTCCAATTTCTAAAATATCTGCCCCACTTTTTGCTAAGCTATGCATCAAAGGAACAGTAGAATTGATTGAAGGGTCACCAGCCGTAACATATGTAACGAGAGCTGACTTACGACCATTACTAACCATGCTAGAAAAAAATGATTCAATGCGATTTATTTTTGTGTTCATAATTTTTTATAATAAAATACCAGAACGTTCGGCAACTGTATGCATATCTTTGTCACCACGACCAGATAAATTAACAAGAATGATACTATCTTTTGAAAGAGAAGGTGCCATTTTGACGGCTTGAGCAATTGCATGAGATGATTCTAAGGCAGGCATAATGCCTTCAATACGACAACAATCATGAAAAGATTTCAACGCTTCATCATCAGTAATACCCACATAATTAGCTCTCCCTATTTCCTTTAGCCAAGCATGCTCTGGACCAACTCCAGGATAATCCAATCCAGCTGATATAGAATGAGTCTCTGTTATTTGACCATCCTCATTTTGAATTACATATGTTCTGTTACCATGCAAAACACCTACCTTGCCAGCTATTAAAGAAGCTGAATGCAAACCTGTATCTATACCAGATCCAGCTGCTTCCACCCCTATTAATTGAACATTTTCATACGGAATATATGGGTGAAATATACCTATAGCATTCGAGCCACCACCTACTGCAGCAATAACATAATCAGGTTGACGACCTGCATATTTAGGCATCTGACAAATACTTTCTTTACCTATTACAGTTTGAAAATCTCTGACCATGCGCGGATAAGGATCAGGTCCTGCCACAGTACCAATAATATAAAAAGTATCATCTACATTGGTAACCCAATCTCTCATTGCCTCATTTAAAGCATCCTTCAATGTACATGAACCAGAATTAACTGGTATTATACTTGCTCCCAATAATTTCATTCTATATACATTAGAAGCTTGCCTCTTAACATCTTCACTACCCATATAAACAACGCATTCCATGCCATAACGAGCAGCAACAGTCGCTGTAGCAACCCCATGCTGTCCAGCACCAGTCTCTGCTATAATACGTCGCTTATTCATTCTTTTAGCGAGTAACGCTTGCCCTATACAATTATTGACTTTGTGTGCTCCAGTATGATTTAGGTCTTCTCTTTTAAACCATATTTGCGCCCCACCCAACAGTTCCGACCATCTCTTAGCATGATATACAGGGCTAGGTCTGCCAACAAAATGTTTTAATTCATTTTCAAACTCTTCAACAAAAAATAAATCATTACGGTATTTATCATAATTGAAACGTAATTCAGCTAATGGATGCATTAACGTTTCAGAAACAAAGAGCCCACCATATTGACCAAAATGGCCATTATCATCAGGGTAATTATACTTTAACAAGAAAGTTCTCCACTATTACTAATAAAAATTATTATTAACAACTTAAATAAAACTAATAATTGTAATTCTACATCAAGTTATAAGAAATTGTGAATTAATAAAATATTATGCTCTAAATACAATATATCAATAACATTTATAAGAACTAAAATTACTTTAATTAACTCGTGCCTTTACTTATAAAATACTCTATATTGATGGTTAAACAAAGAAACTTCTATTCCAAAATTAATATCGTTTATACTTCAAGGCATAATACTCATATTTCTTTAAAAATTCATAACTGTTAATAGCCATTTGACTTAAAATACAATCTCAAAAATAATAATTAATTAGCATTGAAATTGAATGGAAATAAAAAATTATTTTATATCTTTGTAAACATAAAAATTGTCTAAACAATTACTTAATTTGTCATCTGTTTGTCATCTGTTTGTCATCTGTTGTAACATTTCCGATCATAGAGAGTACCATTAAGTAACAAATTATTCACGAGAAATGAATAATATTTAAATCAAGATAAAAATTTTAATATTTTTACAATATATTTCTTTATAAGAATCTATAAAGAATGATTAGCTTGATCTAATATCAGGTAAATTAAAAACTTTTCTTAAATAAAATAGATAGTCTGGATCATCACACATTATTTTTTCTGGAGCATCAGAAATCTTTGCAACTGGCTGATCATTACAACGAACCATTTTCATAACGATTTGCAAAGGTTTAAAACCAAGATCATTTGTTAGATCTGTTCCTATACCAAAAGTAAGTTTACATGCGTTAGAAAAATATCTTGTTAGTTCAATAGCTTTAGGAAAAGTCAAAGAATCTGAAAAAATCAATGTCTTATTTCGAGCATCTATTCTATTTTTTCTATAATGTTCTAAAATTCTATTACCCCAAATAAATGGATCTCCAGAATCATGACGAACACCATCAAATAATTTGCAAAAATATAAATCAAAATCTCTTAAAAAAGCATCTATTCCATAAACATCTGATAATGCTATTCCTAAATCACCCCTATACTCCTTAGCCCAAATTTCAAATGCAAAAACCTGAGAGTCTCTTAATCTCGGACCTAATGACTGACAAGCTTGCAAATATTCATGACCCATTGTTCCTAATGGCAACACTCCATGTTTCTTAGCCAACATAACATTACTGGTTCCAGCAAAATTATGGAACATATCATTTTTCATAGTATCTACAACTTCTTCATGCCAACTCTTAGAAAAGCGACGTCTTGTGCCATACTCAGCTACTCTTAAATCAACTAAGCTACAATCTTTCAAAACCAAATTAATTTTTGATTTTAGTCTATTTCGTCCTTCATCCAAATTTAAATTATTACTATTATGACGAAAATAAACTTCATTAACTATTGCTAAAACTGGTATTTCAAACAAAATAGTATGTAACCATGGACCTTTTACGCTAATACTAATTTCACCTATATTATTACTTTCTTCAACTGAAATACATTTTTTAGGAAGGTAAAACAATCTTAGGAAATCTATGAAGTCGCTTTTGATAAATCTTAAATTACCTAAATAACTTAGTTCGTCTTCAGAAAACCTTAAGGAACAAAGATGGTTAATTTCTTCTCTTATTTCATCAATATATGGACATAAATTAATCCCTGTAGTTCTACATTTATAACGATACTCTACATAGGCAGCAGGGAAATGGTGTAAAACCACTTGCATCATACTAAATTTATATAAATCTGTATCAAGTAAAGATTCTATTATCATGGCTCTGTTATAAAAAACTTTTTTTAATATAATTAAAAGTTTACACTAACATGTTTAAACATATTGAAACAAATTATTTATATCATAGGAGGTACATAAATGACACATGTAGTTACAGAAAACTGCATTAATTGCAAATATACCGATTGCGTTGATGTTTGCCCTGTTGATTGTTTTAAGGAAGGCGAAAATTTTTTAGTAATCGATCCAGATGAATGTATAGATTGTGCAGTTTGTGTACCTGAATGCCCTGCAAATGCAATTTTCTCTGATGAAGATTTACCAGAAGATCAAAAAATTTTTCTTTCTATAAACCAAGAACTATCAAAAACATTTAAAAATATTACCAGGTCAAAACCATCATTAAAAGACGCAGATAAATGGAAAGATATAAAAGGAAAAATAAAATATCTAAAACGCTAAATAATTATGATAGAAGCAAAATTAAGCAAAAACTATACATCTCAAATTATTGAGAATATCAAAATATGGAAAAATGATAGTTTATTTTCCATAAAAACCACCAAAGATGCAAGTTATAATTTCCAACCAGGTCAATTTGCTCGTCTTGGTCTCATAAACCAAAATAACAATACATTAATATGGAGAGCATATTCAATAGTAAGTGCTCCTCATGAAGATTTTTTAGAATTTTACTACACTATAATCAATAAGGGAGAATTTAGCAAAATTTTATTAAATCTAAAAGAAAATGATAATATATTTATAGAAAAAAAAGCATATGGGTTCTTAACGATAAATCAATTTGTTGGACCAAATATAAAGAAAAAAAATAATAAACTTTGGCTTATAGCTACAGGAACAGGTTTATCTGCTTATATTTCAATATTACGAGACCATAAAACCTGGAAATATTTTGACAAAATTTTTTTAATACATAGCACCAAGTTTTTAGATGAATTGTCATATAAAAAAGAATTAGAGATTTTATCAAAAACAAACAAAAGATTTAAATATTTACCAGTAACAACAAGAGAAAAATCATCAACTATATCAGAAACAAGAATTACATCCTTAGTTATGAGTGGTAATTTAGAAACATTAACAAAAGAAAAATTAGACCCAGAGTCTTCCAAAATAATGCTGTGTGGCAATCCTACAATGGTATTGGAAATGCGTAAAATACTATATGATAGAGGATTCTATACATCAAAACAGCATATTACTGGTAATCTTGCTATGGAACGTTATTGGATCTGATTTTATAAAAACAAATAATAAAGAATGATAAACAAAGAAAAATTACTAGATATAATTGATGCAATCCTACCCCAAACACAATGTGGTAAATGCGGATATCAAGCTTGCAAACCTTATGCAGAAGCTTTGTCCAATGGAGATGCAAAAATAAATCTTTGTCCCCCAGGTGGCGATAAAGTCATATACAAGCTAGCTACCATTTTAAATCAACAAATAATACCACTTGATAATTCAAGAGGTAAATATGTCGGCTATAAAAGAGCAATTATAGATGAAAATATATGTATAGGATGTACAATATGCATAAATAAATGTCCAGTTGATGCAATAATTGGAGCTGCAAAAAAGATGCATTCTATAGTTCAAGATTGGTGTACTGGCTGTGAACTTTGCCTTGATCCATGTCCTGTTGATTGCATAGAAATGGTTCCAAGCAATAAATCATGGACACAAAAAGATGCAGACAATTCCAGAATAAGAAGAGAAAAACATCAAAATAGAGTCAAGCCAAAAACATCTATGGATATACATTTAACAGAGATAATCAATAATAACAATAATTTCGATATTGATAATAACAGCAATTCTCTAAAAGACAAAATGAGTTTAATAAATCAAATTACTCGCAAAGCAAAAGAAAAAAGAAACAAATAAATTTATATCTACAATGGAAAAAGAAAAAATAATTAGTATTTTCGAGCGTTTTCAAAACACAACTCCAAATCCAAAAACAGAACTCGAATACAATTCTGCTTTCCAGTTGTTGGTAGCAGTTATTTTATCAGCACAATCAACTGATAAATCTGTAAACGCTGCAACAAAACATCTATTCTTAAACTATGGAACACCAAAATCATTAATAAAACTAGGTGTTTCAGGAATAGAGTCTTATATAAAAAGTATAGGATTATATAAATCAAAATCAAAAAATATTTTTAATACATCTACAATTATAGATGAATGCTTCAATGGACAAGTTCCTGGAAATAGAAAAGATTTAGAACTCCTACCTGGAGTAGGAAGAAAAACAGCAAACATAATATTAAACATAATATTCCAACAACCAACAGTTGCAGTTGATACACATGTATTTAGAGTTTCAAATAGAACTGGCCTAGCAAAAGGTGAGAATGTTGTGGAAGTTGAAAAAAATCTGCTAAATAACATACCAAAAGAATATTTACAAAATGCTCACCATTGGTTAATTATTCTTGGTAGATATACTTGCAAAAAAAAATCACCAAAATGTCATTTATGTTTAATAAAAGATATATGTGAATATGACAAGAAATCAAATATAAATATAATGCATGTATCTAAAAGCTTAAAAAAACAATCTTAATATTAGGACAAATAAGTGAATAAAATTATTATAGACATATTTCCAATATCTGTTTTCTTCTTATCTTATAATTATACAAATGATATATACATCGCTACAAAAATTTTAGTTTTACTATGTATACTACAATTAATATTTCTGAAATTACAAAAAAACAAAACAGATAATATAATGGTATTAAGTACATTATTAGTGATAATAATGGGTACAGCTACAGTAGTATGTAGAAATGATTTCTTTATAAAACTAAAACCAACCATAATATATCTAGGTTTTGCTATATCAATGTTAATAGCAAATGTATTTTTTAAAAAAAATTTAGTTTACATAGTCCTACATAAGAAAATTAAATTACCAATTAAAGTATGGAATAATCTAAATGTTTCATGGATTTGTTTTTTTGTAATGCTTAGCCTATTAAATTCATTTGTTGCTTTTTCAGGTTTATTTACTCAAAAAACATGGGTAAATTTTCGAACATTTGGAATATTATCAATATTACTTACATACGCTTTTATACAATTACTATTAATAAGAAAACATATTAAACATAAATATTTAACAAATAAAGAATAGAAAATATGAAAGAACAAAACGAAAATACATTAGTAAGTCTAATAAAAAATAGATTAACTGTTTTACAACCAAGTTTTTTAGAAGTAATTGACCTATCTGACTTACATAAAAACCATAATAAACCAGAAAATTCTGGGCATTATAAAGTCATAATAAAATCTGATAAGTTTATAAATATATCTAAAATAGAACAACATAGGACAGTATATAAATGCCTAGAAGATTTAATACCATCACCAATACATGCTATTATTTTAGAAACAAAAAATTAACATATAGAAATAATAAAGGCCCAATATGAAAAAAATCATAATGTTTATAGCTGTACTTTTAATATCAAATGTAGCTTCAGCAAAGAATATAGTATCAGTCAATGGTCATAATATTACTCAAGAAAATTTAGAAAATTTTGTTACCCTACTTGTAAACCAAGGAGCTTCTGACTCAAAGGAACTAAGAGAACAAATAAAAGAAGAACTGATAAATAGACAAATTCTATTACAAGAAGCTGAAAAAGATGGCACTATGAACAATCCTATAGTAAAAACTGAAATACAGCTTGCAAAAGAAAGCATAATAGTAAGATCTTTTCTAACAGAATTTTTAAAAAAAAATAAAATAACTGATAATGAAATAGAAACCCAATATGAAAAACTAAAGAAAGATCAATCTTCTAAAAAAGAATATAAAGTAAGACATATACTTACAGACAATAAGAATGACGCCATTAATTTAATTATAAAATTAAATGCAGATACATCAAAATTTGCTGAAATAGCAAAAGAAACCTCTAAAGATGAAAGCAGTAAGCTTAATGGTGGTTTATTAGGATGGAGCAACACTGAAGAATATGTAGAAGAGTTTGCAACTGCTGTTAAAAACCTCTCACCTGGAACAATATCGCAAAATCCAATCAAGACAAAATTTGGATGGCATATCATCAAATTAGATGAAACTAGAAACATAGAGTTTCCAGAACTAAGCCAAGTAAGACCACAAATAGAAGAAATGCTAAAACAACAAGTACTATCGAATTTACAAAAAGAATTACGTTCAAAATCTATTATAAAATAAGTGTTTAAAAAATTTTATGCAAAAATCTGAACTAGGTTTGTTCAACTAAATACATAAAATCTTCCTCATTTATAATTATCAAATTAGGGAATTGTTGAGCCTTGGCTACTTTACTGCCAGGCTCATCACCAACAAGCAAATAATTGACATTTGATGAAATTGTATTTAAAACTTTACCACCATTCTTAGTTATATAATCTCTAATCTCATCCCTAGAGAATCTTTTTAGCTTTCCGGTTAACACAAAAGTTTTACCTTCCAATGAAGGCAAAACTTCTGTGTTAACTTCAAACGATTCAGGATTTAAACCATTTTTCTTCATTTTATCTAACAAGTCTATATTCTGTTGTTCCGAAAAAAAAATTGCTATTGAAGAAGCTATTTTTGGCCCAATATCAGGCAATTCCATAAAATCTTCTTTACTACAATTCATAATTCTATCTAAAGAAATAAACTTACTTGCAATAGTGTTAGCAGTACTATCTCCTACATGTCTTATACCTAGAGAGAATAAAAATCTATCTAATTTTGGAGAACGAGACCTATCTATAGACTCCATAATATTATTAGCAGACTTAGGCCCTATCTTTTCTATATCTAATAAATCTTCAATATTTAAGCTATATATATCAGCCAAAGATTTTATTCTATTACTATCTACTAGTTTATAAATCAAGCTCTCGCCAAAACCAATAATATTCAAAGCTTTTCTACCTACTGCATGTAGTAACCTTTGCTTCAATTGCGCTGAACAAAATAGACCGCCAGTACAACGAGTTACAGATTCACCATCTATTCTACGTAGTAATGAGTTACAAATAGGACAGTAATGTGGCATATTAAAAATACTAACAACGTTTGATCGTAATTCTTTGACTACTTCAATAACCTCTGGAATAACATCTCCTGCTCTTCTGATTCTTACAAAATCACCAATTCTTAGATCTTTACGGATTATTTCATTCTCATTATGCAAAGTAGCACTTGATATATTGGCTCCTGATATAAGAACTGGATCCAGTCTAGCTACTGGCGTTATAGCTCCAGTTCTACCTACTTGAACATCTATAGAAAGCAATTTTGTGACAGCCTCTTCTGGAGAAAATTTATGTGCTAAAGCAAATCTAGGGGCCCTAGATGAATAACCAAGTGTTTTTTGAAAAACCAAAGAATTAACTTTATACACAACTCCATCTATATCATAAGGCAAAGAATTTCTTATGTTGTTAATCTTTTCATAAAAATTCAGCATACCACTACAGCTGTTCACTATTTCCTGATAGGTTTTGTTAACTGGAAATCCTATAGACGAAAGCCAATTTATAACTGAACTATGATAATTAGATATTATAAAATTTTCTTCTTGAAAAATATTTTGAATATTGCCACAACCATATGCAAAAAATTTCAAATTACGTGAAGCAGTTACCCTGGGATCTAAATTTCTTAAACTACCAGCAGCAGCATTACGAGTATTCATGAAAAGCTTATCACCGTTCATTCTTTGATGATTGTTTAATCTTTCGAAATCATCATGTCTCATAAAAACTTCACCTCTAACTTCTAAGATATCAGGAACTACACCATGTAAAATCAGTGGAACAGACTTTATAGTTCTGATATTAGATGTAACATCTTCTCCAACGTTACCATCACCTCTTGTAGAAGCGCTTACTAGTAAACCTTTTTCGTAACGTATATTTATAGCAAGTCCGTCAAACTTTAAATCACAAAAATAGCAGACATCTTCCTTAGGACTAACCAAATTATTATCATATAATAGTTTTTTTACCCTGGCATCAAAAGAAACAACATCATCATCTTTAAATGCATTAGACAAAGACAACATTGGCACTTCATGTTCAATTTGATTAAAATAAGGCAAAGGCGAAGACCCTACACGCTGCGTTGGAGAATTAGGGTCTATTAAATCAGGATGCAATAACTCCAATTTAACTAGCTTATCCACCAATGCATCATATTGGGCATCGCTAATCAAAGGATCATCATAACAATGATAATTTATATTATGAAAATCAATTTCTTTTCTTAAGGAAAGAATTATTTGTTTCAATTCATTAATGCTATAATTTTTATTTAAAAACTCTTCTTGCACGATAGCTACCAGCTTTAAAACCATTATTTTCTAAAGAATTCAAAATTTTTTGCACTTGTAATTCTATTGCATTTATATTATCAAAAGATAACTCAATACCATTTTTATCAACTATTTTAGCATCTATATATTCTGAGATTTCCTTTATAAAACTAAAAAAAATATAAAACAAATTTTTATCAGAATTAGAACGAGGAATATCTAATGTAAAACTAATTACATCTCCTATTTTTACAAAATCTTGTAATGAATAATTATTACTTCGAGATAAGATAATGTAATATTCACTATTATCCAATAATAAAGCATCTTTATATGAATATATGAATCCGAATATATTAGCAATACTTAATAACATCCCATTATCTAATTTCTTGTTCATAATTAAATGCAAACTAATACAAGAATCTAAAGACATACATAGCCTATCTAAACAAATAGCTTTGTCAATAATAAAATTATAATCAGGACATATGATAGTAGCATTAATATGTGATGTTATATCTTTAGCTAATTGATATGAATTGAAAAATCTTGACTCACTTATAGGTCCTGCTCTATTTGCTAGTAAAACTAGCATTTTTAACAAACTGTAAGAATTATTATCAGAAATATCTATCTGCTTTATTTTATCTGTTGACTCTACCAAATATCTTATCTCTTCTTCATGATTAACAGTTAATATTTTCTTAATATCAATACCCAAAACTGGCAAATCGAAAATAATATCTATTGAAAATTCAATTTCATTATCAATATTAGAATAATAATTGTTATAATCTTCACTCAAAATAGAAGCAGATGCCGAAATAACTGGTTCAATACGATCAGAAATATGACTAATATCTTTTGAATTATTTACATTAGTCATTAATTTTATATTATTAATAATATCTTTTATAGATTGTAAAAAGTTATAATTCATCTCTGATATTTTTTATTAGGTTTTATAAGATAAATAAAATAAGTTATAGATAAAATAAGTAATTGACAAACTCATGTTCTATATTAGAAAAACAAATGCATCATTGATTACATATATATTATAAGCATAAAGTTAACCTAGTGTTATTACTTTAACAAAATTAAAAACCATCTTAAACCTGAATTACAATACAAAGCAAAACTTGTGAGCAATATTTAATAATAATTATTATTAAATATATTATATAATCTAAGTTTAAAAAAATTAGAGGAAGATTTTTGAAAAAAGAATTCTATATTATCATGGCTGCACAGGCTCTTTCATCATTGGCAGACAATGCTTTATTCATAGCTGTTATATCACTAATCATAGAACTCAATGGCCCAGCTTGGGTCATTCCACTTATGAAATGGTCATTTGCTTTATCTTATGTTGTCCTAGCCCCATTTGTTGGCATAATATCTGATAAGTTTCCAAAAGGTCATGTTATGTTTTATTCAAATCTAATTAAAATGCTAGGTTGCTTATTAATAATTTTTATTCCAACACTAGATTTTGATTTAGATGTAAAAATATATCTAGTATCACTATCCTATAGCCTAGTAGGAATAGGTGCTGCAATATATTCACCAGCAAAATATGGCATAGTAACTGAAATACTTCCTCCAAAAATGCTTGTACAAGGTAATAGTTGGATTGAAGGCCTAACAGTATTATCAATAATAATAGGAACCTGTCTTGGTGGATACCTTATCACTCCTAATACATCAAGCTTTTTAATCAATCAAACATACCTATCATATTTTACTAGTTCCTCATCAGAAATGGCAGTGTTTGTTATATTACATATATATATATCTGCTTCTATATTTAATCTAATGATAAAAAAAACAAATATTACATATACAATACAGCATAAAAATACAATTGAAATTTTTAGAAATTTTTATAAAAGCATATTGGTAATATACAAAGATGAATTAGGTAGAGTATCACTATTTGTTACGACTGTTTTTTGGGGAGCAAGTGCAAGTTTACAATTAATAGTTATTAAATGGGGTCAAATCCATCTTGGATATTCCATAGACCAAACTTCTATACTTATAGGAAGTGTAGCAATAGGAACAATAATAGGAGCAACAGCAGTAGCAAAATATCTCAGGTTAAGTCAAGCATTATCAACTATACCTATAGGAATAACGATGGGACTATTGATGTTATTAATGCCTTTTATACAAACAGAAATAAATGCCTATCTATTACTAATTATCACTGGAGTACTCGCTGGTTTCTTTGTTGTTCCAATGAATGCATTGCTACAACATAGAGGTTATAAGTTATTATCTGCTGGCCATTCTATTGCTGTTCAAAATTTTAACGAGCAGTTAAATATACTTGTTATGATAAGTTTTTACACTATGCTTGTTTGGTTTAATGTAGATATAGATAATATAATTATTATATATGGAATGATAGTCAGTATATCGATGTCCTATTGTCTATTGTATATACATATAAACAAAAAATTATATAGGAAGTTATTAGCAATTTTAGATAAAGAAGAACAAAACTAGTTTTATACACTCTTTAATAAACAAAGATCATCCCAAACCAAAGATTTTTCTTCTGGCCTACGTAATAAATATGCAGGATGATAGCTAACAATAACAGGAATATCATTTGATTTATTGCCAGAAGAAAAATAGTGAACTTTGCCTCTAAGTTCTCTTATACTCAAACTGTTATTTAAAACAGCGTTGGCAGCGAACTTTCCCAAAACTAAAATTTTACTTGGCTTCAAAAAATCAATCTGTTCTAACAAAAAAGGTCGACATGATTCTAATTCTTCAAGTTTTGGATTCCTATTAGCAGGTGGTCTACACTTAACTATATTTGTAATAAAAGTCTCTCTATCTCTATGAATTTCAATTGCATTAAGCATTTGATCCAGAAGTTTTCCTGATCTTCCTACGAATGGAATTCCGGTAGCATCTTCCTGTTCTCCTGGTGCTTCTCCTATTATTAAACATGAGCATTGAGTAATATTTCCTGAACCAAAAACTACATTCTTCCTAGAATGACAAAGGTCACATAACTGACATTTATTTACTACGTTTTTTAGTATGTCAAAATTATTAGAATTAATTTTATTTGCCCGATGATCATTAGATATATTCTCTTCTATAGACGGATTGTCTATTTTCAAAAATTTCTCCTTATGCTTTGATCTATTTAGACTAGATTCTTCAGAAACAATACGTACACCTATCTCTTTTAATAAGATACGCTGTATATAACTGACTGAATTCTTATTCTTTAAGTAAAATAGCATAACAATTTTATTTGCATAGTTTTTTTTCCATTACAACTGCATGTTCAGTTTTAGAATTCTCGAGAATATAGTAATTTTTTCTTATACCTATTTTAGCAAAACCATGTTTTTTATAAAAATTTACAGCATTTATATTATGCTCTCCAACTTCTATTATGATACTACTTAATCCATTATCTTTAGAAATTTTGATGCATTCATCTAATAATTTAGAACCAATACCAATATTTTGAATATCCTCATGAACTGCAATGCGCAATAAATGAGCAACATCAGGAGCAAGCATCATAACAAAGAAACCTAGAAGACTTCCTTTATACTTAACTATACAAGAAATATATCCAGCATCAAGGCAATCTTGAAAATTACCATAAGTCCAAGAGGACAACTGTACCTTAGCATCTAACAATACAACATCTTTAATATCACTAATAGTCATTTTAGTTATATTCATTTCTGAAAGAAAAGAACCTGCTTGCGGATTTCCTCCCTTATTATGCAGCAACTCATTTCTTGTAAAGGCAACTTTATTTCTTATATAAAAAGGTTCAATATCCTCAAATGTTTTTGCTGTGTCAAGGAAATAATCCCTTGCTATCATAGCTATGATAGCTGAATCTGGGTTAGCAATACCAAAATAAATGCTATCTTCTGGTATTCTCAATTCAGACTCATAAATACGCCATGAATCACCAACTAATATAACAGTATTTTTTTTATAAACTGATTTCCATTGGTTGACATGAAATAATAACCATAATGATAGATCACAAACAGAAATAAGACTAGGTTCGAATAAAGTCTTACAATTACTACTAGTAGAAGGCCATACCAGATAAGCTGCTATATATACTTCGTTCATTCTAGCATCCATAGATGATATTATGATATTATAGTCATCTGGAGATTCAATTTGTGCTTGATAAGCCATAGAATATAAAGAAATTACAGGTATGATTGGTATATTTAGAAACATGCCAATAGACTTTGCAATACTACAAGATAATCTGATACCTGTGAATTTACCGGGGCCTTGGTCAAATGAAACTGCACATAATTCACTCTTATCTAATTTTCTTTCTGATAGAATAGATTCTATAGTAGGTATTATATGCTCAGAAGGCAGGTTTTCTTTATAAATTTTTGATGAAATTAGATCTTTAACAACTCCATTTAAATCAAAAGATATTATAGAGACACTACAAACCTCTGTAGAAGACTCCATAGCTAACAAATTAATAATCTTATTGTTCATAATAATTTATTTCAGATATGTACCATGAAAAATTTATAAAAGTTAATAGGTTTAGATTAGGCAATAGTATCTAAATGTTATTCTAGATTTTTAGTAACTAAAATAACAATTTATCACTTATGTAATGTTCTATGATATAAAAATTAATTAAACTTGTATTAAAATAATTTAAAAATTATAATCTGTATTATTCAAAGGAGTTTTTATGAAGACAGTTGGAGAAGAGTTAGAATCCTTCAAAGTGATGGGAGTAAAACCAGGATTTACACAACATGAAGAAAATGGAGTTTCTGCATTCGAAGAAATTACAGCAAGTTCATTTCCTGGAAAATGGAAAGTTATATACTTCTATCCTAAAGATTTTACGTTTGTCTGTCCTACAGAAATAATGGGATTTGATAAATTATCTAAAGAATTTGAAGATAGAAATGCAGTGCTTATGGGTGGTTCTGTAGATAATGAATTCGTAAAATTAGCATGGCGTAGAGAACATCCTGGACTTAGTAAAATTAGCCATTATCAATTCGCTGATATGACAGGCTCACTAATAGACCAACTAGGAGTTAGAGACATAAATGCTGGTGTTGCTTTGCGTGCTACATTTATAATAGACCCAGACAACGTTATACAACATGTTTCTGTCAATAATCTAAGTGTCGGACGTAATCCTGAAGAAATACTACGACTATTGGATGGTTTCCAAACTAAAGAGTTGTGTCCTTGCAATAGAGGAATAGGTGAGGATACATTATAAATGTAAAACCTTCTTTGCAATTTATGAGAATAAATTGCAAAGATTAAATTATAAATTTACTAACAAACAAAACCATAAGACTCTTATAAAGAGTTTTAATCAATAAATTTAATAATCAAAAACCATATGTTGCAAATAGAATACTATTTTTATAAATAGATATATGCAATATATCTATTTACTCCTATATTCAAATTAATTTAAATCGCAATCTAATATAAATTTAATTTATGAAAAATTTTTATTAAAATACGTGCATGTTGTTTTGCTACAATATAACATTACGAATATTGTAAGAATCTTTTACTAAAAATGATAATGAAATCCTAATATCTAAGGAATTGGATTTCATATTTTAATATATTATTAATAATTGGTATTAATTAAGTGAATCTCTCTAATACGAAAAATACTCCATACACAATTCAAAAATTACTATCTAAATTAGATAATCATAAAAAATATCAATACGGAAAACCTTACGGTTCAGGTTTATCATTTCTAGTAGGCAATATTAAACAATATTATAAATATCCAATCATAATAGTTACGCATAACTCTCTGGAATCTCAACAAATAGCTGGAGAGATAGGGGTACTCTACTCCAAACTACGCGTGTTTAATATGCCAGACTGGGAAACCTTACCTTATGATATATTTTCCCCAAATCAAAGTTTAATTTCAGAAAGATTAAAAACTCTTTACGAGTTACTAAACAATAACATTGATGTTTTAGTTATACCTATAAATGCAGTTATTAATTATATATCTCCTATTGATTTTATAGCCTCATATAGTTTTATATATAAAAAAGATGATTTTATTAATGAAGAAAACTTGCTTAATCAATTTAAAATTGCCAATTATAAACAAGTTAGCCAAGTAGCAGACTTTGGTGAATTTTGCATCAGAGGTAGTATTATAGATATATTTCCAATGGGCTCATCAACAGCGTATCGATTAGATTTATTAGACAACAAAATAGAATCTATTAGGACATTTAATATAGAAACACAATGTAGCACAGGCTACATTGAAAGTATAGAAGTACTACCAGGAAAAGAATTCCCTGTAGATGAAAAATCAATAAATTATTTTCGTTCAAAATTTCGTGAATACTTTGAAGGAGATCCTTCTAAGTACTCGATCTATAAGAATATTAGTAAATCAAATATATTTCCTGGAATTGAATACTATTTGCCATTATTTTTTGAAGAAAAAACTACAATTTTCGATTACTTACAAAAAGAATCTTTATTTATAACATTAGAAAATATCAATGAAACTATAGAACAATTCTCAAGAGACACTCAAGATCGTTATAATTTTTTAAAACATGATATTGAAAGACCTATCCTTAAGCCAGAGGATCTTTTTCTTGATCAAGAAAATTTTTACAAAAAAATAAATAATTTTAAACATTTATCTATTAATTTAAAGCAGAATGACGAATTTGAAAAAATTCCTAATATTTCTATATTAGAAAACAATTTAAATATAGTAAAAAGCATAAAAGAGACTATTAGAGACAAGAAATCAAAAATTATTATATGTGTAGATGCAAATTCTAGGAAAGAAATAATAACAAATACATTAAAAACAAATTCACAAATAAATATAGTATCTCATAAAAATATTGAATCTTTTTTTAATTCAGCAGATCAAATAGGGATAACAATAGCACCTATAAATTATGGTTTCAAATATATTTCAGAAAATTTAACTGTTATCACAGAAAATGATTTATATCCCAATACATATAATGAGAAAAATTATAAAAAAAATAAGATCAATAAAAAAAGTCAAGAAGCTAACTTTCGTGATATAGCTGAACTATCCATAGGAGATCCTGTCGTACATTATCAATATGGTGTTGGAAGATACAAAGGATTAGTTAATATGAATGTAGGACAAGATCAAATGGAATTCTTACATTTAGAATATGCAAAAAAAACTAATTTATATGTGCCTATTACTAACTTAAATTTAATTTCTAGATATATAGGAATAGACCCAGAAAATGCCCCACTACATCAATTAGGCTCAGATACGTGGGAAAAAAAATATAAAAAAGCAATTCAGCAAATACATGATACAGCAGCTGAGTTATTAGATATCTATTCTAAAAGAGCTTTAAAAAAAGGACATGCCTTCTTATCAAATAATGATGACTATAACAAGTTTGTAGAAGATTTTGAATTTACAGAAACTATTGATCAAGAACAAGCTATCCAGTCTGTTTTAAAAGATATGTCTTTAGAAAAACCAATGGATAGATTAGTATGCGGAGACGTAGGTTTCGGAAAAACAGAAGTAGCTTTGAGGGCATCTTTTATTGCTGTTTCAAATAATAAACAAGTAATTATACTATGCCCTACAACATTATTGGCAGAACAACATACACAAACATTTAGTAAAAGATTTGCAAATTGGCCAATCAAAATATCTGAATTATCTAGAATGAAATCACGCAAAGAAATATTACATACTATCTCTGCAATAAACGATGGTATTGTAGATATAATTATAGGCACACATAAAATACTATCATCTGAAATTAAATTTAAAAATCTAGGTCTTGTAGTAATAGATGAGGAACATAGATTTGGCGTAAGACAAAAAGAAATGTTCAAAAATATTAGATCTGAAGTTGATGTATTATCGCTGACTGCAACCCCTATTCCTCGTACTCTAAGTATGTCGTTAGAAGGAATAAGAGATTTCTCAATTATTACAACAGCGCCACAAAAAAGACTTCCAATAAAAACATTTATAAGATATCAAGATAATAGCATTATTGTAGAAGCTATAAGACGCGAGATAAGGCGAGGAGGACAAGTTTATTTTCTACATAATGAAATTTCTACAATACATAATAAAAAAGACTTAATAGAACAATTATTGCCAGAAATAAAAGTTGCTATTGCTCATGGCCAAATGTTGGCAAGAAATCTTGAGAATATTATGAAAGATTTTTGTCAAAAAAAATATGATGTATTACTATGTACAACCATAATAGAAAATGGAATAGATATACCAAATGCCAATACTATTATAATTAATAGAGCTGATACTTTTGGATTAGCACAGCTGCATCAATTAAGAGGTAGAGTAGGACGATCTCATCATCAAGCATATGCTTATTTATTAATTCCTAATGAAGGGTCAATAACTAGCCAGGCGAATAAAAGACTTAATGCAATCCAAAACATGGAGGATCTTGGATCAGGTTTTTATTTAGCTCTTCACGATTTGGAAATTAGAGGATCTGGAGAAATTCTAGGAGAATCACAGTCTGGAAATATACAAGAAATAGGATACTCTTTATATAACGAAATGCTGTCTGAAGCTATAGCCAAAATAAAAGATGGAAAAGAAACAAACCTAACACATTTAACTATACCAGCATCTTGCGAAATAAATCTAGGTGTCTCATCTATTCTACCATCTGAATATTGTCCTGATATATCCGCTAGATTAGCGTTATACAAAAGATTATCTCATGCTCATAATGAAGATGAGATACTTAAAATACAATATGAAATAGAAGATAGGTTTGGTAAATTACCAGATCCAGCAGAAAATCTCATTATCACTCATAAGCTGAGAATATTAGCCGATAAATTACACATAAAAAAACTCATCGTAGAAAATAATCGTATTATTTTAATTTTTGAAGAAAACACAAGTGCAGATATAGAAAAAATAATATCTCTAACAAAAAATAATAGAAACATAAAGCTCAGTAGTGATAATAAAATTTTTCTGCTAAATAATAAAGATTATAAATCGAAGATCAATGAATTATTTAATATATTAAATTATTTAAACAATAACAGCTACATTAAATAATAGTCATTTGAGCACATAAATCAAATAAGATATCTGGAAAAAAACTAATAATTATAATAGATGCTACATTAAAAATTAATAAATTCTTAAAAACTAGAGAATGATAAGAATTATTTAATTTGATCAGAGATAAATTGTTATTACAGTTATCAAAATAAACAAGCTTAATAACTCTCAAATAATAAAAAGCTCCAATTAAAGAAAATAAAACAGCATAAATAGCAAGATATAGATGATTAGAATTTATCAAATTCTGCAAAATAGAAAATTTGGCATAAAACCCTACAAAAGGAGGTAAGCCAGCTAAAGACAACATACAAATCAACATCAAAAAAGCCATTATAGGACTTACTTGATTTAAACCTTTTAAATCATCTAAATTCTCACAATCAAAACTAGCACGTGAGAAAAACATTAATAAGCCAAAAATAGCCATGTTAGTTAAAACATAACTAATTATATAAAAAATAGCATCTACATACGCAACCGATCCTTCTAAAGGCTCAACTCCTACAAGCCCTAACAAGATGAAACCCATATGAGAAATTGTAGAATAAGCCAACACTCTTTTGAAATTAGTTTGCAATATAGCAGCTATATTTCCTATTGCTAATGATAAGATTGAGAATATTATCATTATAGATTGCCAATCTAGATAAAATGCAACAAAAGAATTAAATAAAATTCTTATCATAACAGCAAAAGCAGCTATTTTTGGTGCAGTGCTAATCAATAATGTAATTATAGTAGGAGAACCATGATAAACATCAGGAACCCACATATGAAAAGGAACGACCCCAAGCTTAAAAGAAAGGCCAGCTAATATAAATATTAAAGAAAAAATAACAATTTTTGTGCCAATTGCACCTTGAACAAATGCAGATAGGTCAACTAATTCCAAAGAATTAGAAATACCATAAACTAAAGAAAACCCATATAGTAAAACTGCTGATGCAATAGAACCTAAAATAAAATATTTTAAAGCAGCTTCTATTGATTTAGAGTAATCTCTACGCATAGCTATCATTGTATATAGGGGCAAAGACATTAATTCTAACCCTAAATAAATAGATAGCAAATTTCCAGAAGAAACCATGATCATTTGACCAAGTAGAGAAAATAAAGCTAAATAATAAAACTCACCACCTTGTGATAAAATATTAAAATCCTTTACATAGGCTCTACTATAAACAAAAGAAGTAAAAGTAATAATACAAAGAAATATTTTTAAATATTGAGAAAAATTATCTATTACTAATGACCCATTAAATATCCTATCGACAAAATCAAACTGTTGCATAACTATAAGAAAAATAGTTGATATAAATAACACCAACAAACTTATTATAAATGTAATATTATGATTTCTTTTGAAAAGATCTATCAAAAGTATTATCAAAGTAGAACAGAGCAATAAAATCTCAGGCAGGATGAGAATAAAACTATTATAGTTAATCATATTCATTTTAAAATTTTGTTATATTTTTGTTATAGATAATTGATCTAATAAAATTTCTACTGGAAGATGAATTACATCTGTAAATATCTTGGGATAAATCCCCATAAATAAAATTAATATTGCTAATAAAGAAAATATAAAAAATTCTCTTTTATTAACATCTGATAAATTATTAGAAGCAGTACTACTATTAATTTTGCCAAAAGCAATTCTTTTAACTAGCCATAAAGAATAAGATGCACTAAGAACCAAAGATAATGCCGTTAATATGCCTACTACAAAATTATATTTTATAGAGCCCATAATAACAAAAAACTCACCAACAAAACCACTAGTAACTGGCAAGCCAGAATTTGCCATAGAAAAAAATACAAAAAACGTTACAAATGTAGGCATAACATTGACGAGGCCGCTATAGTCAGATATTAATCTAGAGTGAGTTCGATCATATAAAACCCCTATAGAAAAAAACATCGCAGTAGAAACAAAACCATGAGAAATCATTTGTAAAATAGCACCTTCCATCCCTGCCTTATTAAATATGAATATCCCCAAAGTAACAAAACCCATGTGAGCAATTGAAGAATAAGCTATCAATTTCTTCATATCTCTTTGTGCTATAGCAATAAACCCTATGTATATAATGGCTATCAAAGATAATGATATCATTAAAATAGACATGTCTTTAGATGCATCAGGTAATATGGGCAGTGAAAAACGTAAAAAACCATAAGCCCCTAACTTAAGCATAATAGAAGCCAAAATAATAGATCCACCAGTAGGAGCTTCTACGTGAGCATCAGGCAACCATGTATGAACTGGCCACATAGGTATTTTTACAGCGAAAGCTAACCAAAATGCCATAAAAATAAGTACTTGATCAATATAACGAATATTTATTGAATACCAATTAATAATTTCAGAAGAATTAGAAATATTACGCAAATAAATTAACGCAATAAACATCAATAAAGAGCCTAATAAAGTATATAAAAAAAATTTAAAAGAAGCATAAAAACGATTAGGACCTCCCCATATACCTATAATTAGATACATAGGAATTAAAGTAGTTTCAAAAAACACATAAAATAATATGCCATCTAGTGAAACAAAAACTCCATTAATTAAACCTGATAGAATAAGAAAGGCTGCAAAATACTGTGAAATATTATTCTTTATAGATTCCCAAGAAGATAAAATTACTATAACTGTCATGAAAGAATTTAGTATTAGGAACCATAATGATATGCCATCTATACCTAAATGATAATTTATATTAAATGTTTCTATCCAAGAATAATTCTCCTCAAATTGAAATAAAGAACTATCTATTTGAAATAACTTATATATAGATAAAACAATAAAAAGACTAATTATAGAACCAAATAATGATATCAACTTAATATAAAGCTGATTACGTCTATCTACAGCCAAAATAATAAAACCAAAAACAATTGGTGTAAAAATAGATAAAGAAAGCCAAGGAATAGATGTATAAGACATTGTAATCATCGAATAAATACAAAAAATGTTACCAAACAAACAATACCCATAGTCATGGAAAAAGAATAATAGTAAATAAAACCAGAATGTAATTTCTTACTAATCTTTGAAAAAAAACAAGCAATATTTGCACAACCATTCACAAGAAACTTATCAATTAAGACTTGATCAAAGAATTGCCAAAAAAACAATCCTATATAATAAGCACTTGCCGCAATTTTTCCATATAAAAAATCAAAATAATATTTTTCTTGTAATATCTTATAAATCAAGGAAAACCTATTCTTAATTACAACAGGCAGATTTGTATTAATCAAAAATAAATACCATGAAATAATAGCACCACTTATAGTTAATAAAAAAGGCATAGAAGTTAAAGAATGCAAAGCAAAATTTAGGCTACCATGCCAATTTAATGACACTTTATAAAAAGATAAATGATCTGGAATTATAGTAATAACATTATCAAATAATCCATTAAATAAAAACCTATCAGCAAAAATATATCCTATGAACATAGCTGGAATAGATAATAATAATAATGGTATAGTCACAACAATAGAGGACTCTTTTGGATGATGGTCATCCAAATTATTACTAAGCGTTTTATGTTCATCTAAATGATGATTTTTTTCATTATAAGAACCATGGAAAACTAGAAAATATAATCTAAAAGAATATACAGATGTAACAAAAATGCCAATAAGTAAAAAATAATATGCAATAGACGAACCATAAATATCAGAATTCTTCACTGCTTCTAATATCAATTCTTTAGAATAAAAACCAGAGAAAAAAGGAGTCCCAACTAAAGATAAAGTTCCTATTAGAAAAGTTATCCAGGTTATAGGCATATACCTATATAACCCACCCATATATCTAATATCCTGATTATGATGCATACCTAAAATAACAGAACCAGCTCCTAAAAATAAAAGAGCTTTAAAAAATGCATGAGTCATCAAATGGAAAATTGCTAAAGAATATGAGGATACTCCTAAAGCTACTGTCATGTACCCTAGTTGCGATAATGTAGAATAAGCAACAACCTTTTTAATATCATGCTGAACAATACCTAATATACCTAAAAACAAAGCTCCAACAGATCCTACTAGGATGATAAATGATAAAACAACTGAAGAGTATTCAAAAATAGGGGAAAAACGAGCAACCATAAAAATACCAGCAGTAACCATAGTAGCTGCATGTATTAATGCTGAAATTGGAGTAGGACCTTCCATGGAATCTGGTAACCAAGCATGCAACGGAACTTGTGCTGACTTTCCCATTGCCCCCACAAACAAACAAAAACAAGCCACAGTAATAATAGAACATCCAGAAAAAATAACATCATTTTCGATAACTTTACCAACCAAACCATTTGTTTTATCAAAAATCTCATAATAATTCATTGTGCCAGTATAAGAAAATAATAAACCTATACCCAATATGAAACCAAAATCGCCTACTTTATTAACTAAAAAAGCCTTCATATTTGCTACAATTGCAGATTCCTTGTTATACCAAAACCCTATTAGCAAATAAGAAACTAGTCCTACAGCTTCCCATCCAAAGAACAATTGCAGCATATTATTAGACATAACTAACATCAACATTGCGAATGTAAATAAAGAAATATATGAGAAGAAACGCTGATAACCTTGATCGTCTGACATATAACCTATAGAGTAAATATGAACCATCAAAGAGATTGATGTTATTATCACCATCATAAGTGCAGATAATATATCAATTAAAAAACCTATTTCTAATTCAACATCTTCTATAACACTCCAAGTATACAAAACATATTCATAAGAATTATGATTATTGATAATATCAGTTATTACAATTGCAGATCCGATAAAAGAAATAAAAACTGCAAATATTGTAATAATATGAGTAATTTTTCTATTTAAGATAGGTTTACCAAAGAAGCTAGTTCCAAACAAACCAGACAGTATTGATCCAAATAAAGGTGCTAAAGATATAACTAGAAAAATATTAGAATTTAATGAAAAAATATTCATCTTTTATTTTTCATCCTCTAAGATTGCTAATTGCATTAGAATCTACAACACCTGAATTTCTAAATAATAAGACTAACAATGCCAATCCTATAGCTGCTTCAGCAGCTGCAACTGTTAAAATAAAAAACACGAAAACTTGACCTGATATATCACTATTAAATCGAGAAAATGCAACTAGGTTAAAATTAACTGATAACAATAACAATTCTAAAGACATTAACAAAACAATTAGATTTTTTCTATTTATAAAAATTCCAACCAAACCTATAGAGAAAATAATAGAACTAACAATAAGACAATATGACAAGGTTAACATTATTCATTTCCTTCTTTAGAAGAAACACCATTAGTATAATAATTGTTTATATTTTTAGGAAACTTTACCATAATCAACCTGCTAGCTGGATCTGCCTTTAAAGCAACATCCACTTCATTTGTTTTTTTATCCTTTCTAGTACGTATTGTTAAAGCAATCGCAGATATCATCCCTACCAATAATATTACAGCACCTATTTCAACAAAGATATAATAATCAGAATACATGGCATAACCAATAGAAAAAGAATTAGTCATACTAGAACAATAATTACTCATAGGCATATAAAAACTTTTATTCCATGTCGCAAATAATATCATAGCTGTTTCTATAACTAAAACAAACCCAACAAAAAAACCAAAAATAATATATCTATTTAGACTAAAATCTTCCTTAAGATTATGAATGTCAATCATCATCACGACAAATAAAAACATAACCATAACAGCACCAACATAAACCAATACTAATATCAATGATAGAAACTCTGAGCCTAATAGCATCCACATCATGGAAACGTTTATGAATACCAATATCAAACTCATAACAGCAACAATAGGATTTCTAACTATTACAACACAAACTGCCGATAGACATGCTACAACAGATAAAAAAGAAAAAAGAAAATCAACAAAACTCATTTTTTAAAATCCTGAAAATAATCAACGATACAAAGCATCTTGAGCTTTTCTAGATGCAATCTCAGATTCATATTTATCGCCAATAGCTAAAAGCATCTCTTTTGTAAAATAAAGATCACCTCTTTTTTCTCCATGATATTCATAAAAATGCGTTTCTACTATGGAATCAACAGGGCAACTTTCCTCACAAAAACCACAAAAAATACATTTAGTAAGGTCAATATCATATCTAGTAGTACGTCTTGTACCATCTTCCCTTTGCTCAGAATCTATACTTATAGCCATAGCTGGACAAACAGCCTCACATAACTTACAAGCAATACAACGTTCTTCTCCATTTGGATAACGCCTTAAAGCATGCAATCCTCTAAATCTTGGAGAAATAGGAGTCTTCTCATACGGATAGATCAACGTATTTTTACCTTTAAAAAAATATTTACCTGTTATAAACATTCCTTTCAAGAAATCAACAAGCATAAGACTACGTAAAAACCTTCCTATAGACTTCATTAAATCCCTCTTATCATAAAAGAACTAATACCATATATTCCATGGTGTTCTAACCCAAATAGCAACTACCAAAAACCACACTCCTGTAATTGGTATAAATATTTTCCAACCAAGTCTCATTATTTGGTCATATCTATACCTTGGGAAAGAAGCTCTAAACCATATAAACAAACATACTATAAAAAATGTCTTTATCCAAAGCCAAATCCATCCAGGTATTAAATAAAAAGGAAAGAAATTAAGTGGGGAATACCACCCACCTAAAAATATTACTGAAGCCATACATGATAACAAAATCATATTTGCATATTCAGCTAAAAAAAATATTGCAAATGAAACTCCTGAATATTCAACCATATGACCAGCAACAATCTCAGATTCTCCTTCTACAACATCAAAAGGATGTCTATTTGTTTCAGCAACAGATGAAATGACATATATAACAAATAGAGGTAACAGTGGCAACCAATTCCAAGATAAAAAAGACAATCCTATGTCAGAAAAAAAACCTTTGTTTTGAATATTAACGATATCACTCATATTCAAACTTCTAGAAACTAATAAAACAGTAACTAATACAAACCCAATAGCTAATTCATAGGATATCATTTGAGCAGAAGCCCTCAAGCCACCTAATAAAGCATATTTTGAATTTGATGCCCAACCAGCTATGATAACTCCGTAAACACCTAAAGAAGTTATAGACATCACATATAATAAACCAGCATTAATATCAGCTAAAACAATATCAGGACCAAAAGGTATAACAGCCCATGCAGCTAGTGCTGGCATGAGCGTAATAACGGGAGCAATTAAAAAAAGAACCTTATTAGATTCACTAGGAATAATAACTTCTTTAGTTAACAGTTTAAAAACATCAGCAAATGGTTGAAGAAGCCCTCCGTAACCAACTCTATTAGGACCAAGCCTAGCATGCATTGATGCAATCAATTTACGTTCCCAATATGTTAAATAAGCCACACAAAGTATTACAGGAAGCATAATAGCGAATATTTTTAATATAGTGTATAAAACTAAATATATATTACTATTTAAGAAATTTATAAAAATCAATTCTGATATCATAATTTCTCCACATTAATATCTTCAAAAGAGCAACCTAAAGAAGCTGTTTCTTCAAATGCGGCTGGCAAATATAAGCCTTGATTTGGAACAAAATCATCATGCATCACAGCTAATTTTATACTATCACTACTACTAGATATCTTCACCATTTCACCATTGGAAATACCTAACTGTTTTAATGAACAGCTATTAAGCCTTAAAACTGGAGGCTGTGAATATTTTGTCTTTTGCAAAGAGGTAGAACTTCTTACAATAACATCTGACCTATATATTGGAACGTTAGGAATTCTTTCAAACTTACTAGACAGATTATCTATGCCTATAAAAGAAAGGTCGATGCTATTCGATAGACTAGTTTTCAAGTCACAATTAGTTAAAACAACCTGTTTAACTTCATCAGAACTTTCATAATTAAATCCAGAGATATTTAATAACTTACCTAAAGCACAAAAAACCTTCCATGCAGGTCGAGTTTTACCAAAAGGAGCTACTACACCTTTAAAACTTTGCACGATGCCCTGAGAATTTATGTATGTTCCTGAAGTTTCACTAAAAGGAGATATCGGAAGTATTATATTTGCCCATTTTTTAGCAAAAGAGAAATAAGGAGTTAACGCAACTGAGAATTCAGAACTATTTATAGCTTTTAAAGCATTTGCTCCATTATCAATATCTAAATATGGGTCAGAGTGAAGAACTATATAGGATTTCAATGAACTATTAAAAATATCATTTACTAATTTTCCTTTCTCAGGAAGGAAGTTAGATACATAACCACCAATAGCATTTGCTCCATTGCCAAGAAAAGCAATATTAGAATCAATAATATCAGCAACATAACCTGCATTTGCCACCAACTTTGATGCATTAGGAACTGATAAAGCCATATTACCCAATAAAATAGCTGACCTCTTATTTCTATCTAATAACTCTTGTGCAATAGCAAATAAAACTTTGTTATCAGTAAGACACAATTTTTCAAATTCTCTTGGAATATCTTGAGACATATTCTTTGACAAAATTACACATAATTCTGCTAATAACAAATGAAGCTGTGAAGGAATAACAGTAATTCTACCTGAAATATTAATAAATTGATTTGACTGGTAACTATCTAATATAAAAATCTTTGCTCCACGCTTAACCGCTTTACGAAGTCTATGTGCTATTAATGGATGATCATTCCTTAAGTCAGATCCTACTACTAGTAAAATATCTAATTTTTCTAACTCTTCTAAAGAACACCCTAACCAAGGGATACCATTAAAAACTTTATCTAAATTAGAATCATTTTGCCTTAATCTAAAATCGACATTATTAGATCCTATATTATTCAATAATTTTTTAAATAAATAAAACTCTTCTAGAGTAGAATACTCAGAAGCTATACCAGCAATTTGCTGCTCACCATATTTGTTTTTTATTAAGTTAAAATTATAAGCAATTTTTTCTAATGCTTCTTCCCAAGATAACTCCTTCCAATCACCATTGTCGTCTTTAAACATAGGAGAAGATAATCTATCAGTACTGTTTAATCCTTCATAAGAAAAACGATCTCTATCTGTTATCCAACACTCATTAACATCATCATTTTCAAAAGGAACAACTCTCATAACCTGATTATTTTTAATCTGCATTATTAAATTTGTACCTAAACTATCATGAGGACTAATTGATTTTCTCCTAGCTAGTTCCCAAGTACGGGCCTTAAATCGAAAAGGCTTAGAAGTAAGCGCTCCAACTGGACATATATCTATCATATTACCTGATAATTCAGACTCTACATAATTACCTAGAAAAGTCGATATCTCTGAATTCTCACCACGGCCAAGCATGCCTAATTCCTTTATTCCTGCTATTTCTTGTCCAAAACGTATACAACGAGTACAGTGTATACAACGGCTCATTTCTTCAGCAGATATTAAAGGACCAAAATTTTTATGAAAAACTACTCTTTTTTCCTTTTCAGAATAACGAGACTTTTTCTTACCATAACCAACAGCTAAATCTTGTAACTGACACTCACCTCCCTGATCACAGACAGGACAGTCAAGAGGATGATTAATTAGCAAAAACTCCATAACAGAGTTTTGTGCTTCCTTAACTTTCTTAGAGTCAGTATATATAACCATTCCTTCACTTGCTATAGTAGAACAAGCAGGCATGAGCTTAGGTGTTTTTTCTATCTCTACTAAACACATACGGCAATTTGCAGCAACTGACAATTTTTTGTGATAGCAAAAATGTGGCACATAACAACCAAGTTTTTCAGTAACTTGAATAAGGTTACTTCCTTTTGGCACTCGTATTTTTTCACCATTAACGGTTATTTCTATCATTTGCATTTTCAGACTCTACAAATATTTTTTTACTAAACAAGATTTATGTGTTACATGATACAAAAATTCATGTTTAAAATGTTTTAAAAAACTTATCACAGGCATAGCTGCTGCATCTCCCAGAGCACAAATTGTATTACCCATTATATTATGAGAAATAGAATTCAATAATTCCAAGTCGTCAACATTAGCATCACCTTTCTCAATTCTAGATAATATGCGATATAGCCAACCTGTTCCTTCTCTGCAAGGAGTGCATTGCCCACAACTCTCTTCATAATAAAAGTATGACAATCTTAGAAGAGACTTTACCATACACCTAGTTTCATCAATAACTATAACAGCACCAGAACCAAGCATAGATCCTGCCTTAGATATGGAATCATAATCCATACTACAATTCATAACTATATCTGCAGGAAGAACGGGTGAACTTGATCCTCCAGGAATTACAGCTTTTAATTTATTACCATTAACAACACCACCAGCAAGATCTAAAAGCACAGAAAATGGTGTACCAAGTGGAATTTCATAATTACCAGGAAACTCTACATCTCCACTAACAGAAAATATCTTGGTTCCTGCATTATTAATTTTTCCAGATTCTAAATATTTATCTGCACCATTCAATATAATCCAAGGAACAGCAGCAAATGTTTCAGTATTATTAATATTTGTTGGACAATCATATAATCCAACATTAGCAGGAAATGGTGGTTTAAAACGAGGTCTTCCTTTTTTACCTTCTAGAGATTCTAATAAAGCAGTCTCTTCTCCACAAATATAAGCACCATAGCCATGTACTCCATATAAATGAAAACTAAAGTTTGAATTTAATATGTTTTCACCTAAAAAACCATATGATCTAGCTTCATTTAAAGCTTCTTCAAAACGCTTATAAACATCAAAAATTTCACCATGAATGTAATTATACCCAATGCTTATGCCCATAGCATAAGCTGCTATAATCATGCCCTCAATAACAATATGTGGATTAAATCTTAATATATCTCTATCTTTAAAGGTTCCTGGTTCACCTTCATCAGAATTACAAACTAGATATTTCTGAGTAGATGAATTCTTTGGCATAAAACTCCATTTTAAACCAGTCGGAAATCCTGCTCCTCCCCTACCTCTCAATCCAGATGACTTAATCTCTTCTATTACATCACTAGGAGACATTTTAGAATGTATAATTTTTTTTATAGAATCATAGCCATTCCTAGCTAAATAATCCTCTATTCTCCAATTACAACCAGTAATTCCAGCAAAAATTTGAGGAGAAAGATGCCTACCATGGAAACATGTAGATCTACTTTCTATCGTGCCACTAGGATATGGCTTTAAACCATCATCAAAATTAATCTCAAATTCTTTTAAATTCATCTATTATTCCCCGTCTTCTTTTGAAAGAATATCAATAAGAGAATTAACTTTTTCTTCAGTCATTCTGGCACACATATGTTTGTTATTAACCAATAAAACTGGAGCATCACCACAAGCTCCTAAACACTCACTTTCAATCAAAGTAAACTGTTTGTTTTCAGTTGTTTCGTTAAATTCTATACCCAATTTTCTTTTTAAATATGAAGCAATTTCGTTACTACCACGAAACGAACATGAAAGATTAGTACATACAGAAATTTTATTTTTTCCCACATGTTTAATATTAAACATATTATAAAAAGTAACAACTTCTTGAGCTGTTATAGGAGAAACACCTATGTAATTAGCAACATCCTCTATAACTTCTGGAGATAACCAAGATTTATCTTCTTGTGCAATTGCTAAAGCTGCTATTAAAGCAGATTGACGCCTATCAGCAGGAAATTTTGCCAATTCCGCATCTATTTTCTGATATGATTTTTTAGAAAGCAACATACTTTGCCTGTCTTAGAGTTAAATAACCTTAATTTATATAATGTCAATATAAAAAATTTACCTATCTATTTCACCGAACACAATATCTTGTGTTCCTATAATAGTTACCACATCTGATATCATATGCCCCTTTGACATTTCCTCTAAAGACTGCAAATGAGCAAAACCAGGCGCACGAATTTTAACTCGGTAGGGTTTATTAGCACCATCAGATATTATATATATCCCGAATTCGCCTTTGGGATGCTCGACTGAAGAATAAGCCTCTCCAGCTGGTATACAAAAACCTTCACTAAAAAACTTAAAATGATGAATCAGTTCTTCCATTCCTGTCTTCATATCTGTCCTTTTAGGAGGAACGTATTTACAATTATCTGCTATAACAGCGCCTGTATTATTACGCAGCCAATCTATACATTGTCTGATAATTTTATTGCTTTCCCTCATTTCAGCCATACGAACCAAGTATCTATCATAACAATCTCCATTAACTCCAATAGGAATATCAAAAGAAAGATTATCATAAACTTCATAAGGCTGATTTTTACGTAAATCCCAAACAACACCTGACCCTCGTAACATAGGACCAGTAAAACCCAAAGCCTTTGCTCTATCAGGACTGACTACTCCAACACCAACAAGTCTCTGTTTCCAAATACGATTGTCTGTCAACAAAGACTCATACTCATCTATACATTTTGGAAATCTTTCAGTGAAATCATATATAAAATCCAACAAGGAACCTGAACGAGCTTCATTCATTCTATCAAAATCTTTTTTATTTCTAATTTCCTTAGAAGAATCGTTATACATAGGCATGGAATTAGGTAAATCTCTATATACACCACCTGGTCTATAATAAGCAGCATGCATCCTTGCACCAGACACAGCTTCATAACAATCCATCAAATCTTCACGCTCACGAAATGCATATAAGAATACGGCCATGGCCCCAACATCCAGTGCATGGGAACCTAAAGACATAAGGTGATTCAATATCCTAGTAATTTCATCAAACATTACTCTGATATATTGAGCTCTTAATGGAACTTCAATCCCTAAAAGTTTCTCAATAGCCATAACATAAGCATGCTCGTTACACATCATAGAAACATAATCCAAACGATCCATGTAAGGTAGACCCTGTATATATGTTTTATTTTCTATTAATTTTTCAGTTGCTCTATGTAGCAGTCCTATATGTGGGTCTGCTTTTTGAACTACTTCACCATTTAATTCCAATATCAAACGCAAAACACCATGAGCAGCAGGATGTTGAGGACCAAAATTCAAAGTATAAGTTTTAATATCCATGGTTACTACAATTCCAATCCATAAGAGTTTTCCCGAATAACTCTTGGAGTAATTTCTCTAGTATCAATACTAACTTCTTTGTAAACAACTTTTTTAAGGCTTTCATCATAATGCACTTCAACATTACCAGATAAAGGAAAATCCTTACGAAAAGGATAGCCAACAAAACCATAATCAGTAATTATTCTTCTTAAATCTTTATGCCCATGAAAAACTATACCAAATAAATCAAAAGCTTCTCTTTCAAACCAATTAACACTAGGCCAACAATTTATTAAAGAAGGTATAACTGGAAAATCATTATTATTTGCCCATGTCCTGACTCTAAGCCTCCAATTATTAACTATAGATAAAACATGAATCACTACAGCAAAACGCTTACCATCAGACATAGTATTACTCTCATGAATACTAGACTTACCCCAAGATAAATAATCTACAGCACATAAATCGATACAAGTTTCAAAATATAAACTATTATCCAATTTTAAGATATTGCAAACATCCAACCATTGGTCAGAAGAAATTTCTAAAGTTAGCTCATTTGTTCTACCATGCAATAAGTTAAAATTATAATTTACAAGCACCTCTTTTAAAGTATCTTTCAGAATTTCTATTTGATTCATCTACACTTATATCCTTAATAGGCAATAAAATTTTATTTTTTTCTAAAACATTAAAGAATTACCTTGAAATACTATTCTTTTGTAAAATTTTCTTCTGCATTTGAAAAAGCCCATAAATTAATGCTTCGGATGTAGGCGGGCATCCAGGAACATAGACATCTACAGGAACAATTCTATCACACCCCCTGACAACAGAATAAGAATAATGATAATAACCACCACCATTAGCACAAGAACCCATAGACAAAACCCATCTAGGCTCAGGCATCTGATCATAAACCTTTCTTAAGGCTGGAGCCATTTTATTACATAATGTACCAGCTACTATCATTAAATCAGATTGACGTGGGCTTGGCCTAAAGATAATACCAAATTGATCCAAATCATAACGCGCTGCACCAGCATGCATCATTTCAACAGCACAACAAGCCAACCCGAAAGTTACTGGCCATATGGACCCAGTTTGAGCCCATTTAAGAAGCTTATCAGCGTTAGTGGTTATAAAACCTTGTTTAAGAATATCGTCTGTAGACATAATCCTATTCTCTAAAAGAAAAAATAATATATTTATTAAGATTTATTCCCATTCTATCGCACCTTTCTTCCACTCATATATAAAACCTATAACTAATATAAATATGAATATTAGCATTGAAATAAAGCCCTTTAGTCCTAGAGCATCTTGAGCTATTGCCCAAGGAAATAGAAATGCTATCTCCAGGTCAAATAGAATAAACAATATCGCAACTAAATAGTACCTGATATCAAATTGCATATGAGAATCTCCAAATGAATCAAAACCACATTCATACGGAGAATTTTTTGCAGAATAAGGCGATTTATGACCAAGCAAATAACCTACAAATAGCAATGCAAAACCAATAACTATTGCTATTACTATAAAAAGGAATACAGGAAAATATTGCTGCAAATTCATAAATATTAATTCCTAATGATAACTGAATAAACTTGTTGATTATATATCATATAACAAAAATTATGGTATCAAGCTTAAATTAAATCAATATAAAAACTAAAAGCCACCTATCTATTGTAAGAAGGTGGCTTTTAGCATTAGAAATATCTAATATTATTAAGTATAGTTACGTAACATACCTTAAATTACTCGAGCCATCAGGTTTAGAAGCGATGACGCATACCGAAACCAACAACTTTACTTTTTGCACTATACAAGAAAGCATAGTCAGAGGCATAAGAACCATAAGCATATAAATTTGTACGTTTAGACAAATCTTGTGTATAGCCTACACTATATACATTCATGGAGTCATTATCGCCAGTTAATCTAGCTCCTTTTGGTTTTGCATTTACAGAAACGCGTTGCCAAGATCCAAAAACATTACTAGTTTCATTAATTGGCGCACTTACTCCAACAACATATGAACTAGAACGGAATCCATCAGCATATTCTGTTATTAATCTACTTAAGCCAATTAGATCTCTATAGCCGTCTACATTCAATGCTCCAATCCATCCATCCATGGTTTTTGCATAAGCTACGGAAACTTTAGCTACATCAAAATCATAAGCTCCACCAACAGCATAAGAACATGGACTTACATCAAAGTAAGCATCACGTTCCACTCTGCGTTTAGAACCTTTAACATAATCGAATGATGCAGTAGCAACTACAGGACCATTAGAGTAACGAATGCCTGTTGTAAAAGCACGATCGTTTTCATTTGTTCTCCAGTTTGCTGCTTCTTCTGCTGAGAATGCGTTATTAACAGTAACATGCTCAGATTTAGAAGACTTAGTATCAACGCTGAAAGAATAACCAACTCCGATATCAATTCCACGGAAAGAAGGAGTTTGATACATAATCATATTATCATAACGAACATTCGAAGAACCAATGCTCATTCCAATAGCTGACTGTTCAAAACCACCTTTAAATGGATCTATATCTGCAAAATATTTGCTAGCAACATTAGTTTGACGACCAATATCTAAACGTCCCCAAGCATCATTTGCTACGCCAACAGTGACCTGTCTACCAAAAATACGTTGAGTTTGAGCAGCATCACCATTTCCAGAATTAAAACCACCTTCTAAAACGAACTCAGCGCGCAAACCATTTCCAATCTCTTCAGTCCCTTTAAGACCCCAACGAGAACCACTTTGAGCTCCAGATACAGGACCAACACGACTAATCTTGTGTTTTACTCTCCGAAAGTCACGTACTTCTACAGTATTTACATTAACACCTGTATCAATTAATCCATATAGATTAACAGCTGTTTCTGCCTGGGCAACACCAGCAAAACTGGTAACCAAAGCAGCTGCAAGCAGAGTTTTTTTCATTTAAAAAATCTCCAATAATTTGAATAACAAGAGCAAGATATACTCAATACAAAACTCCTTAGCTCCAAAATAGAAGTTGTGAGCGTTGCATTAAAATTTAGCTCAAATGACCACAATAAGTACAATAAAAAAGACAAAATATGTTGCAAAATAACAACTTGCTTATAAAGCTAAGCCTCCATCTTTTTTAAACATATTCAGCACTTTTAATAAAGTGATCTATCCTCTACTAAATCAATCAAGAGATATTATAATCTCCATAGAGTAAAACTCACCAATAAAAAACAACAAAAATACAAAAGTGTTACAAACTTACAATAACATAATAACTAAAAAGAAAAAATACTAAATAGTTAAAAACAACTAGCTAAGGGATAAAATATATAAAACTATTGTTATTATTCTTGATACAAATAAAAACCAATTAAGCAATTGGCACCATGTGGTGCCGACGGCGAGACTCGAACTCGCACAGCAATCAAGCCACTACCCCCTCAAGATAGCGTGTCTACCAATTCCACCACGTCGGCCATGAATAAAATAATGACGGTCATTGTATCATATAAACAAGATTATCTAGTACAAATTAGATCTTATTGTTTTTTATCCAACTTTTTTTCAACAAATTCTTTATCTGTACTACTATCAACATGCTCAAAATTAGGAATTGAAACATCCATCTTACTATGGTTATCACTATACATAATACTGGATGCCGAGGACCTAATAAACGTCTTGTTATTCAAATAAGAAATACCCGCTGTACTTAGAAAAAAGATAATAGCGAAATACTTAGTAGATTTGGATAAGAAATTAGCAGACCCAGAAGCACCAAAAACACTAAGAGAAGAAGCGCTTCCACTTAAAGCACCAATATCTGAGCCTTTACCATTTTGCAACAAAACTAACACAATGATAGCACAAGCTGAAATTATTTGGAGACTTACCATAAGTAAGAATAAAGACATTTTAAACACCCTCAAATCAAAATTTTATAGAAGATATAGCCAAGAAATCTTCTAAAACTAAAGAAGCGCCACCTACTAACGCCCCATCTATATCTGGCATTGCAAAAAAATCAAATGCATTATTTGGTTTTACACTACCACCATATAGTATTTTCACATTAAAAACGCCATCATCTGATAACATTTTACGAATCATATAATGGATATTTTGTGCATAATCAGGATTTGCAGCAATTCCAGATCCTATTGCCCAAATGGGCTCATATGAAATTACAATTTTTGATAATGACGAATGCTTTAGCTGCAAAATAGACCTTACTTGTTTTTCAATTATTTTAAAAGAAATACCTGATTTATACTGTTCTAGAGTTTCTCCTATGCAAACTACAGGAGTTATATCATTATTTATTGCAGCTTCCATTTTTCTTAAAACATCAAGATCAGTTTCTCCATGAAGCATGCGCCTTTCAGAATGACCTACTATAACCCATTTACAACCAAACTCTTTCAGCATAATACCTGATACTTCCCCTGTATATGCTCCAGAAGAATACATACTTATATCCTGAGCTCCCCAAGAGCAATTACTACCTTGCAAACTTAAAACCGCTTGATATAAATATGGAAAAGGAATGCAAATTCCCATTTCACAATAAAGAGAATAATCTATAGACTGCAAACCTTTTAATAAGCGTGCATTTTCAAAAAAACTACCAAACATTTTCCAGTTACCTAGAACAAGACGTGCAGATTTTTTATAACCCATAGCAGTAGTCAAAATCCAATATATAAAATCATCATAAAATAAACATAGCAATCTTAGAGCTATATTCTTAAAATTATCTTACCAATATGTTCTCCAGACTCCATCATAGCATGAGCTTGAGAAACTTGATCTATTGGAAAATAAGCATAAGTAATTGGTATAATATTTTTTTTCTCTAGAAGAGGCCAAACAGTTTCTCGTAAAGCACTCGCTATCCTAGACTTGAATGAATTAGATTTAGAACGCAACATGGACCCACTAATAGTAAGATTTTTGGTCAAAATATCAACACAACTCAGATTAGCACGAGACCCACCAAGAAAAGCTATTATCACCATTCTACCATTATAAGATAGAACTTTTATATTTCTTTGCAGATAATCACCAGCAACCATATCTAATATTAAATTTACACCTTTCATTTCAGTTAAATTTAATATTTGTTCTACAAAATCTTCATTTTTATAATTAATGCATTTCAAAGCCCCCAAAGATTCTACTGCTCTTACTTTCTCATCACTACTAGCCGTAGAATAAACCAAACATCCCATAGATTTAGCTAACTGTACTGCCATAGTTCCAACACCACTAGAACCTCCGTGGACTAAAAAAGATTCACCGTTTGATAAATTACCTATGTTAATAACATTATTCCAAACAGTAAAAAGAGATTCAGGAAGACCTGCAGCCTCTTCAAAAGTAACATTCTTAGGAATTGGCAAACAATGATAAACGTGAGCTATGCAATATTCAGCATAACCACCACCAGATAATAAGGCACAAACCCTATCGCCTATAGAAAAATCACTATTACCCAAATCACCAGAAACAATTTCTCCAGAAACTTCTAGACCAAGAATATCTGAAGCCCCCATAGGTGGATCATAAAACCCTTTTCTTTGCAAAACATCAGGTCTATTAACACCAGCCGCTATTACTTTAATTAAAACCTCTTGTTTACCTGGCTTTGGAATGTTTCTACTACCAACACGCAAAACATCAATATTACCATAACCATTAACCTCTATAACTTTCATGTCAAAAACCCAAAAGCAAAGCTAATAAAATTGATAAGATTAAATCAATATGAAAAACAAAATATTTTATTATAGAATAAAGACATATACGATATGAAATGGTATACATTGAGAATTTAACAACAGCGAGAAAATAATGAAATGGCGGAAGCTCAGGGATTCGAACCCTGGGATCCTCTCGGATCTCTGGTTTTCAAGACCAGTGCAATCGACCACTCTGCCAAACTTCCCGCTTATCTGTATTATATAATATAATTAGATATTCATGTTGTAAAATTTGTATTTTTGAAAAAAAATTAAATTTTATAAAAATTATTCTTGGATATAAATAAAAGCAATGATATATTTGTTGTGATTAACAAATATATCATTTGCACCTGTGGCGAAATTGGTAGACGCAAGGGACTTAAAATCCCTCGCCTAACGGCATGCCGGTTCGACTCCGGCCAGGTGCACCAAAAATGTTTTATAGATCTTCTTTCACTGCTTTAGCTGAAAGTCTAAACCTACCCTTATCATCAGATTCTATCACCTTGACTTTTATTCTTTGTCCAATAGATAGAACATCACTTATATTCTGTATCCTATTATTGGATATTTCAGATATATGTAGAAGACCATCCTTTCCTGGAAAAAGCTGAACAATAGCACCAAAATCCAGAATGCGCAAAATTTTACCTTCATATACACTACCAACCTCCACATCGGCAGTTAACTCTAGTATTTTCTTATAAGCATTTTGCACATTATTATTATCAACACCAGCAACGGAAACCACTCCATCTTCTGAGATATCAATCTGAGTTGCTGTTTCTTCTGTGATTGCTCTGATTGTAGCCCCTCCTTTACCAATAACATCACGGATTTTATCTGGATTAATCTTGATTGTTATTATCTTTGGTGAATATGAAGATAATTCCTCACGAGAAATATTTATAGCCTTTTTCATTTTTTCAAGAATAGATAACCTTCCTTCCTGAGCTTGCAATAAAGCAATCCCCATTATGTCTTTAGTTATTCCTTGAATCTTAATATCCATCTGTAAAGCAGTGATGCCATCAGAAGTTCCTGCTACTTTAAAATCCATATCACCAAGATGATCTTCATCTCCTAGAATATCAGTTAAAATAGCAAATTTATCATCCTCTAGTATTAAACCCATTGCAACACCTGCAACATGCTTACTTATCGGAACACCTGCATCCATCATTGCTAAAGATCCTCCACAAACAGATGCCATAGAAGAGGAGCCATTAGATTCTGTTATCTCAGAGACTAATCTAGTAGTATAATGAAAATCTTTAGGATCAGGTAGCATTGGTGTTAATGCTCTTCTTGCTAAATAGCCATGTCCTACTTCTCTTCTTTTTGGAATTCCTATGCGTCCGATTTCTCCTGTTGCAAATGGAGGCATATTATAATGAAAAATAAATTTATCCCTATATTCTCCTAATAAAGAATCTATAATTTGCTCATCCTGCTTAGTCCCCAATGTAACTATAACTAATGCCTGAGTTTCACCTCTTGTAAACAAAGCACTACCGTGAGCTCTCGGCAAAACACCAAGCCTAATATCTATAGGCCTTACTGTTCTTGTATTTCTACCATCTATCCTAGGCTCTCCCGACAATATCCTATTTCTAACAATTTTAGATTCTAAGTTAAAAATAATATCATCAATAGTACTATCTAATGGAATGACATCAGAATTACCAACTCTATCTTTAACAAAATTTTTGATTTCTAGCCTAATCTCTCTAAGAACCAAAGAACGATCTTGCTTTTCTTTTATGTTATAAGCAGATACTAATTTCTCATTAGAAAATTCATTTATTATATCAACTAAAAACTGATCACATGGTTTTGGTTTCCAATCCCATTCTGGCTTTCCAGCTTCCTTAACTAGTTCTATTATATTATCTATAACAACTTGCATCTGTTGATGACCGAAATCAATTGCCTCAAGCATTGTAGATTCAGATAATTCTCTAGCTGTAGACTCAACCATAAGAACAGCGTCCGAAGAACCTGCCAAAACAAGATCTAAAGAAGATTTCTCTAATTGACTCTTTGTAGGATTTATTACAAAGTCATTTTCTATAAAACCAACCCTAATTGCACCAATAGGACCATTAAATGGAATTCCAGATAAAGCCAATGCAGCAGAAGACCCTATTATAGAAATGATATCAGGATCAATTTCTGGATCAACAGATAACACATGAATAATTATTTGAACTTCATTATAAAATTGTTTAGGAAATAAAGGCCTTAAAGGTCTATCAATTAAACGAGCTGTCAATATTTCTTTCTCAGATGATTTTCCTTCTCTTTTAAAAAAACCTCCAGGTATTTTACCTACAGCATATGTTTTCTCAATGTAGTCTACAGTTAAAGGAAAGAATTTTTGTCCTTCTTTAATTTCTTGACTACCTACAACTGTAGCTAAAATAACTGTATCACCCATAGAAGCAAGAACCGCTCCAGAAGATTGTCTTGCTATCTCTCCAGTTTCTAAAACCACATCATTCAAACCATATTTAAATGACTTAATTACTTTGTTAAACACAAATATTCCTTAAAAAAAAACCGTGGTCAGTACGATCACAAATAATCGATCTAACCACGGTACTATGTCATATGTAATAAAATTACTTACGTAAATTTAATCTATCTATTAAAATCTTATAAGAATTAGGATTTCTACTTTTTAAATAATCTAAAAGTTTGCGACGTCTACTAACCATTTTTAGCAAACCTCTGCGAGAATGATGATCCTTCAAATGTTTTTTAAAATGACCTGTAAGATCATTAATTCTAGCAGTTAACAATGCAACCTGAACCTCTGGAGAACCTGTATCTCTATCGGAACGACAAAAGGCAGAAACTATTTCATTTTTATTTATATCGGCAACAGCCATAATCAAAATCCTCTAAAACATGCTTCAGAACTGAGGAGTCCTAAAGTGAAAAAATAAAAAAATACTAATACAATAGCAATAATAAGATTATATACAATTTAAAAAGTATTACAAATATAACTAATAGACACTGAAGATATTTTAGTTTTTATGACGATTTTTTCTAATACTATAAGCTTTGCGATATCTATGCATAAATATTACCCACCCAGATAATCCATATATAATAAATAAACAAAAAAGCATTAAAGGAGGATTGCTAGAAACAAATACAAATACCCCTACCATTAAAAGTATCACCCAAAAAGGAACGCTTTTCCCTAATGAAAAGTTTTTTCCGCTATAAAATGGAATATTTGTAACCATTACAATACCAGAATACATAGTTAGTAAAAAAGCAACCCAAATCACATATGAATCATGAATAGATATTTTATTATCAACAGCCAACCAAATAAATCCAGATACTAAAGCAGCAGCAGCAGGTGTAGGTAGTCCTTGAAAAAACACTTTATCAATATTATTTATGTTAGTATTGAATCTAGCCAATCTTAAAGCAGCACCTACAACATAAACAAAAGCTGCAATCCATCCCCAGCGACCAATTTCATGTAAAACCCATTCATAGACAACTAAAGCTGGAGCAACCCCAAACGACACCATATCTGACAATGAGTCATAATTTTCTCCAAAAGAAGATTGAGTATTTGTAAAACGGGCTACTCTACCATCTACCCCATCAAATAACATAGCAACAAAAATAGCAATAGCAGAAATCTCAAAGTTATTATTCATTGATTGAACTATCGCATAAAATCCTGCAAACAATGACGCCGTAGTAAATATATTAGGCAATAGATATATACTACGATGACGATTCTCAAGATCAACCATAGTTCATCTACCCAAAAATAAAAGCATAAAAAAACGGTATACTTTTTATAGTATACCGTTACAAATAAATATACAAAAAATCTTAATTCTTAGATTTATCTACCAATTTATTAGCAGTAATCCAAGGCATCATTGATCTTAATTGTCCACCAACTTTCTCAATTAAAGAATCGGCATTAATACGACGACGAGAAGTTAATGTAGGAGCGCCAGCAACATGTTCTAGAATAAAATTCTTTGCATATTCTCCGGTTTGTATATCTGTCAAACATTGACGCATAGCTTTACGTGTTTCATCTGTAACAACTCTAGGACCTGTTACATACTCACCAAATTCTGCATTATTAGAAACAGAATAGTTCATGTTAGCTATACCGCCTTCATAAATTAAATCAACTATTAATTTAAGTTCGTGCAAGCACTCAAAATATGCCATTTCTGGAGCATATCCTGCTTCAACTAAAGTATCAAAACCAGCTTTAATAAGTTCGACTGTACCACCACATAAGACAGCTTGTTCTCCGAACAAGTCTGTTTCTGTCTCTTCACGGAAAGAAGTTTCGATAATACCAGCACGACCGCCACCATTTGCACATGCATATGATAAAGCGATGTCACGAGCAAAACCTGATTTATCTTGATATACGGCAACCAAATGAGGAACACCGCCACCATTTCTATAAGTGCCTCTTACTGTATGACCAGGAGCTTTAGGAGCCACCATAATAACATCGATATCATCACGTGGAACTACCTGACCATAATGAACATTAAAACCATGAGCAAAAGCTAAAACAGCACCAGATTTTATATTTTTTTGAACTTCATTATTATAAACATTGGCAATATTTTCATCTGGCAATAACATCATTACTACATCGGCAGACTTTACAGCTTCAGCAACTTCTTTAACTTGCAAACCTGCATTTGCAGCCTTGTTCCAAGAAGCTCCATTTTTGCGCAAGCCAACTACAACCTTAACACCTGATTCATGCAAGTTCAAAGCATGTGCATGACCTTGAGATCCATAACCAATTATGGCAACAGTTTTACCTTTAATTAAAGATAAATCACAATCCTTATCATAAAAAACTTTCATCAAAAAGCTCCATTAATTTTAAATTTATATAACCACATAAAACAAGACATAAAACAACACTTTTAAGATTTTTATAAAATTAGATCTTCAGTATCCTTTCTCCTCTGCCTATACCAGAAATACCGGTACGAACAGTTTCCAAAATAGAACTACGATCTAACCCCTCTATAAAAGCCTGTATTTTACATTGTGTTCCAGTTAATTCAATTGTATATGATTTATATGTAACATCAACAATATGACCACGAAAAATATCAGCCATACGTTTTATTTCATCTCTCTCTTTACCTATAGCCCTTACCTTAATAAGTAAAAGCTCTCTTTCAACATGAGCGCCATCATTTGAATCAACAACTTTTACAACATCTATTAACCTATTAAGATGTTTGGTAATTTGTTCTATTACCTCATCAGAACCAATAGTAACAACTGTAAGTCTAGACAAAGTTGAATCCTCTGTAGGAGCAACTGTCAATGACTCAATATTATAACCACGAGCAGAAAATAAACCAACCACCCTGGATAGCGCACCGGGCTCATTTTCCATTAAAACAGAAATCACATGTTTCATAATGACAATCCTATAAGTCCTCAGAACCAAGCAACATTTCAGTCAAACCACGGCCTGCTTTTACCATTGGCCATACATTTTCTGTACGATCTGTAATGAAATCCATAAAAACCAATCTTTTCTTATGTTTAGAAAAACTCTCTTTCAATGCTGGCTCAACATCAGATGGGTTTTCTATACGAATACCTACATGACCATAAGACTCTACTAATTTCACAAAATCAGGTAAAGACTCCATATATGACTGAGAATATCTTGAACCATAATCAATTTGCTGCCATTGGCGCACCATTCCAAGAAAGCGATTATTTAAACATATAATCTTTGGCGTTAGATTGTACTGAAAACATGTAGATAATTCCTGGATATTCATTTGTATTGAAGCTTCACCAGTAATAACAGCAATATCAGCATCAGGATTTGCTTTTTGCACTCCCATTGCATACGGCAAACCAACACCCATGGTCCCAAGACCACCAGAGTTAATCCATCTTCTTGGTTGTTTAAAGCCGTAATACTGAGCAGTCCACATCTGATGTTGACCAACGTCAGATGTTATAAAGGCATCACCATTGGTTACTTTCCATAATGTTTCAATAACATATTGGGGTTTGATAACTTCTTCAGAATTCAAATATTTTTTACAATCCTTCTCTTTCCATATACTAATTTGATCCCACCATTTTTTTAATGATGACTGCTTCAAACCACTCAGCTTTAATTGTTCAATATGATCAATCAAATCAACTAGTATATCTTTAACATCACCAACAATTGGAACATCAACCCTAACTCTTTTAGAAATAGAAGAAGGATCAATATCTATATGTATTATTTTCCGAGCATTTTGGGAAAAATGCTTTACATTTCCAATGACACGATCATCAAAACGAGTGCCAATTGCTAACATTACATCACAATGTTGCATAGCAAAGTTAGCTTCATAAGTCCCATGCATTCCAGGCATGCCAAGATACTGTGAATCATCAAATGAAACAGAACCTAACCCCATTAATGTATTTACACAAGGAGCTCCTGTTACTTTTAATAAAGATCGTAAATTATCTGATGCATTAGATAAAACTATCCCTCCACCAGTATAGATAATTGGACGCTCAGCAGTTAATAGCATTTGAGCGGCTTTCTTTATCTGTCCTTGATGCCCTTTTACAACAGGAGAATATGACCTCATAACAACTTCACTCTTAGCAGGTGCATATTTATACTTAGCAGCAGAAACATTTTTTGGAATGTCTATCAATACAGGTCCAGGACGACCAGTCTGTGCTATATAAAAAGCCTTTCTAACAGTTTCAGCCAAATTCTTTACATCTCTAACTAAAAAATTATGTTTAACACACGGACGAGTAATGCCTATAGTATCACATTCTTGAAAAGCATCTTCTCCAATAGCCTCAGTAGAAACCTGTCCACTTATGATGACCATAGGAATAGAATCCATGTAAGCATTCGCTATGCCAGTTACAGCATTAGTTGCACCTGGACCACTAGTTACTAGACAAACTCCTATTTTCTTTGAAGACCTAGAGTATGCATCAGCAGCATGAACTGCTGCTTGTTCGTGTCTAACCAGAATATGTTCAAATTTATCCTGTCTAAAAATCGCATCATATATATACAAAACTGCACCACCTGGGTAGCCAAAAACGTGTTCCACACCTTGTTCAGCCAAGCAATGCACAAGTATATCCGCACCATTCATTTCCATTATTTATTTCCTTTCAATACAAGCTCTTTTTCCTCATGATTGTCATAACTATATAATAACAGAACTAAAACAATTTTGAATAACTATGATAAATGCTTAGAAACTCATAGAGCTATTCCACAAAACCACAGTAATAAACTTTATCTTTGTTCATCATGAGCACAGAACAAACGTCTATAGAAGACGAATAAGATCGAAACGAAAGCCCTGGTAATCCGCACTTGTGATGCGACCAAAAGCAGCTATTGTTAACCCATATAAATGATATACCGATAAATATAATATTAAAAACACTGAGTCAAGCATATACAAATCAGTGCCATATGAGAACCAACGCTTTGCTACGTTCAGCTTATAAGTATAAACTACTTTAGCAACTCAATGAAGGTAGATTTAAAAAAAATAAATAAAATTATATTTGTTGTCTGAAAACCAAACAATCTTCCATTGATTCAGATGAAACATAAGCATAACCACCATATGTATTTTTTTTAAATCCTCTAAATTTCCAACCTTATTATTTATAATATATCTAGCTATCAAACCACGCACCCGTTTTGCATTAACCCCAACCACTCTCCAGTGACCACCTACAAAATCTTGAAAAACACAATTAACCACTTTACCATTCAAAATACTTGGATCTATAACCTTAAAATACTCATTCGAAGACAAGTTTACGATAACATTAGAACTGCTTTCTTTTTGCTGCCTATTGATGTACCAAGCAATTTCAGTTTTCCAAAATTCATATAGATCTCTACTACAACTTAATTTAATCTTAACCCCCATATCTAATCTATAAGGCTTCATTAAATCTAATGGTCTAAGCAAACCATATAAACCACTTAGAATGATAAAATGATCTTGTGCCCAATATAAATCATCAAGACCCAAAGAATATGGATCTAAAAATTTATAAACATCCCCACTAAAAGAAAAAAAGCACTTGCCATACCATACTTACTATTTTCCCAATTCAAATAACGATCAACATTCAACTCAGCAAGTTCTTTACTAATCTTCATCAGGCTAGATAATTCATTCGCACTCTTTCTTTGGAGTTCATTTAATAAAACAGAAACTTGTTTTGTAAAGATAGGTTCTATATCAAAAGAATATTTACTATCTTTTTGATTAATTTTTTAGATGGAGAAAGCAAAAATAACACTTCAAAATCCTAGGTAGTTAAAAATCGTTAGAACATCTAAATGTTATAAATGCAAAAAAGCAAAAACAATACAAACAAATATAACAAAATTACATGTATAATCATAAATCTAGGAGAGATGACAGAGAGGCCTAATGTACCTGACTCGAAATCAGGAGTACAGAATTAACTGTACCGTGGGTTCGAATCCCACTCTCTCCGCCATAACAAGTATATAAATATGTATCTCTAAGGCCTTAAAATACTATCACCATTCATATAACCACGAAGAACTTCTGGTATAATCAAACTACCGTCTTTTTGTTGGTAATTTTCTAAAATAGCCACTAAGGTCCTACCTATAGCAAGAGCTGAGCCATTAATTGTATGTACATATTCAAGCACACCTTGATCATTACGGAAACGAGCTTTCATTCTCCTTGCTTGAAAATCTTCGCAATTAGAAACAGATGATATTTCACGCCAATTTTTCTGAGATGGCAACCAAACTTCTAGATCATAAGTTTTAGCTGAACAAAACCCCATGTCACCAGAACATAATAAAACAACCCTATAAGGAAGTTCTAATAATTGCAACACTCTTTCAGCGTCAGATAAAACATCATCTAAAGCATTATATGAAGTACTAGGATGAACAATTTGAACTAATTCAACTTTATCAAACTGGTGCTGCCTGATCATACCTTTAATATCACGACCACCACTTCCTGCTTCAGAACGAAAACAAGGAGTATGAGCAGTTAATTTAATGGGCAACTCATTCATATTTAGTATGCTATTAGATACCCTGCCAACTAAAGTAATTTCCGAAGTAGAGATTAAATACTGTTCATCAATACTATTGTTGCCATAATTCAATGAACCTTTCTTTATAGCAAACATTTCCTCCTTGAACTTAGGCAACTGACCAGTTCCAAGCAAAGCAGAAGCATTGACTATGTAAGGAGTATAGCACTCAACGTAACCATGATTAATATGCAAATCCAACATAAACTGTGACAATGCTCTATGCAAACGAGCTAAACCACCAGTCATGAATAAAAATCTAGAACCAGACATTTTGGCTGCAGTAGAAAAATCAAGCCCAAGAGGCTCACCTACTGTAACATGATCTTTATAATCAAAACTTTCATCAACAACCCTTTGATCTGGGGTCCATCGACGAACCTCAATGTTATCTTGTTCATTAGAGCCAATAGGAACACTAGCATGTGGAACATTTGGAATAGAAAATAATATTTTATTAATTTCCTCCTGATAATAAGAAAGTTTTTGTTCTAGATTTTTTAAGTCTTCAGGTATAGATTGAGATTCAAGAATTAAATCATTTGCATCTAGTCCTTGTGATTTTAAAAAACCTATTTTCTTTGCCAAAGAATTACGCTTAGCTTGCATATCTTCAGTCTGTTTTTGAAGTTTTTTACGACTAAATTCTAATTCTTCAAAATAGGAAATGTCCAGGTCATAACCACGAGTAGACAATTTCTCAAACAATTTTCGTGGTTCTTTACGTATAATATTGATATCTAACATAATTTTAAAAAGTTAAAAAATAATAAAAACTATCTTTTATTTTCCTTTTTTGTTTATAATCTAAATTTCTTAAAAATTCTAATTTTTGTTTTATTTTTATTTCCAAACCAAAATCAGTAGGCCTATAAAAAATAGCATTTAAACCTTCTGGAAAATAATCTTGTAGTGCAGAATATGCTTCAGGCTCATCATGGGAATAACTATATAATTTTCCGTAACCTAATTTCTTATCAAGGCTACTTGAAGCATTACGTAAATGAATAGGAACAGGTTGACTCCCATGAAATTTTGAAAATTTACTTACATCATTATATGCTTTATAGACAGCATTAGATTTAGGAGCACAAGACATATAAATAACTGCATTTGCTAAGGCCAGTTCTCCTTCTGGAGAACCTAGACGCTCATAAGCATTAGCGCAATCAACAACTAAACTTATAGCTCTTGGGTCAGCTAACCCTATATCTTCAGTAGCTATTCTTAAAAGTCTTCTAATTAAATAATAATGATCAACCCCTCCATCAATCATACAAAAAAACCAATACAAAGCAGCATCAGGATTTGACCCTCTTATAGATTTATGCAACGCACTTATTTGATCATAAAAAATATCACCAGATTTATCAAATAGCCTAAGATCTCTAGAAATTATCTCTTCAAACCAATCATGTTTCACATCAAATACTTCCAGAGATACAGCGGAATCAAACAAAGTTTCTACTAAGCTAATAAGTCTCCTACCATCTCCATCAGCAAATATAATTAATTTATTAATAACCTCCGAATCAAATTTAATAAAATTTTTTACTAATTTTTTATTTAAAAAAAATAGTGTCCTCGATAATATTTTCTTCAGATCTTCATATGTTAAAGCATTTAAAATATGAACCTTAACTCTTGATAACAATGCAGAATTCAACTCAAACGATGGATTTTCTGTTGTTGCTCCTATAAAACAAAATAACCCTTTTTCTATATAGGGCAAAAAAATATCCTGTTGAGATTTATTAAAACGGTGAACCTCATCAACAAATATAATAGTGCTAACTCCAATATTTCTTGATTCTTTTGCATTATCGATGGCATTACGTATTTCTTTCACCCCACTCAAAACAGCAGATATTGATACGAAATTATATCCAGACAATCTTGCTATTAGATTGGCTAATGTAGTTTTACCTACCCCAGGTGGCCCCCATAACACCATAGAATAAAGTTTTTTGCTTTCCAGCGACAATCTCAAAGGTTTATCTTTATTTATTAAATGATCTTGCCCTATAAAATCATCTAAACTAGTAGGACGCATAATTTCTGAAAGAGGAGTATGACTATTATTTTTAAAACTATCATCAAAAGACATTGTTTTGCCCCAATATAAGAAACAGAAAAAAATTTCTATAATTCATATATCTTTAAAAATTAAAATATCCTTTAGCAACTACAGATTTTATATTTAAAACAAACAAGATAAAAAAACTGATAAAAATCATATTTCTTTGATTTGTATTTTGAAAAAATCAAAACAAAAACATATACAAAATTTCACTCATCCTTACCATCTGTAGAAATTAGTATGTCCCTATTTCCATTTGAATGCATTTTAGAAACCATACCTGCCTTTTCCATTTGTTCTAATAATCTTGCTGCACGATTGTACCCAATTCTTAAATGACGCTGAACTAGAGATATAGAGGCTCTTTTATGTTTTATAATAATGTCGCAAGCACTATCATACATTGGATCTGACTCATTGTCTTCTATGCCAGTGATACTATTTGCAGAATCAGAATTGTTATCATAAGGCTCAGCATCAAGGATTCCTTCAACATAATTAGCTTCTCCTTGTGATTTAAAATATTCAACTACCCTATGGACTTCATTATCACTAACAAAAGCACCATGTACTCTGACAGGAAAACCTACCCCAGGAGGTAGATATAACATATCTCCCTGGCCCAATAAGTTTTCTGCTCCAGATTGATCTAAAATAGTACGTGAATCTATTTTTGAAGAAACCTGAAAAGCTATACGTGTAGGGATATTTGCCTTAATCAATCCTGTAATAACGTCAACACTAGGTCTTTGTGTAGCAAGAATTAAGTGTATACCTGCAGCTCTAGCTTTCTGTGCCAAACGAGCTATTAATTCTTCTATTTTCTTTCCTACTACCATCATTAAGTCAGCTAACTCATCAATAACAACAACTATCGATGGCATAACCTGTAGAAATTCTGGATTATCAGTGCTAATAGAAAATGGATTTTTTATGCCATTGCCATTGTTAAAAGAAGCTATAATTTTCTCATTATAGCCAGACAAATTACGAACGCCTAATTTGCTCATCAATCGATATCTTCTTTCCATTTCTCCAACACACCATCTCAGAGCATTAGCTGCTTTTTTCATATCTGTAACAACGTTAGTCAATAAATGAGGTATTCCTTCATATACACTCATCTCTAACATTTTAGGATCTATTAAAATCAATCTAATTTGAGATGCATCAGATTTATATAACAAAGATATGATCATAGCATTTATACCAACTGACTTTCCTGATCCTGTCGTTCCTGCAACTAACAAATGGGGCATTTTTGACAAATCAGCTATAACCGGATTTCCAGCAATATCTTTACCAAGAGCCATAGTTAATACAGAATTACTATTTTGATATAAAGAAGATTCTAAAATTTCATGTAGGCTAACAGATTGACGTTTAGGGTTGGGTAATTCTAACCCCATCAAATTTTTTCCTGGTATTGTTTCTACAACTCTGATACTTGCAACACTAAGGGCACGAGCCAAATCACGAGACAAATTGACAATCTGACTGCCTTTTACACCTATATTAGGCTCAATCTCGTATCTTGTTACAACCGGACCAGCCTTTGCAAGAACTACCTTTACAGAGACTCCGAAATCAGAAAGTTTTTTTTCTATTAATTCAGAAGTAGACTCTATGATCTCATCTGTGACATAACATGGACTATTATCTGGCATATCTAATAAACTAAGATCTGGAGATTTTTTGTCATAAGAGGTTTTATCTTTATAAGATTCTATGATATTTGTGTTGCTTTTGGAATCTGAAACATTATTATCACTTGCCTTTTCTACAAAATCCTCTTCAACATATGAACTTAAATTGCTATCCTCACTTGAATTACTACCATCATTTGAATTACTTTCTATTTCTCTAATATTTTTATCTTTTATAACTTTAATTGAATTTGACTCACTACTTAAAAAAACATCTTTTTTATTATTAGATCTTTTGATCCTTATGCCTTTTATTAATTTTAATAACCAGCAAGCGAGACAAATAAATCTATATTTAATATTACAAGTCAGACAAAAAAAATTAGTTACTAATGATCTAAAAAAAACAAACCAAGAAAAAGAAAAAAATAAGCTAAATCCTATTGATAACAAAGCAAAAAAATATAACTTTGTAGATAGTAATCCGAATGAAAAATAAACATAATTTGTTATTAAGTTACCTAATAAACAACCAGAAATACAAATATCAACAAATGTTATAGGCATATATGAACAAAAGAAAGTGACATATAATGACTCTATACCTAAAGAACCTACTAAAATGAAAGCAAAACCAACAATTGTTTTTAAAAAATTGTTTTTTCTTAATGAGAAATTACTTGTTTCAATATTAGATAAGTTAAAATATATTAATCTATATAAATTAATAATAAAATAAGATAACAAAAACACAAACCAATAAGAAGAGAAACCAAAAAATTTTAATAAAAAGCTGGAAAAATAAAAACCTACAATACCACCCTGATTTTTCAAAGCAAAATAAAGATTATCTGAGAGCAATTTATGATCTTCAGAACTCCAAGTAAACAAGCTTATTGATAACCAAATAGTTAAAATAATTAAAGAAAGAAAACAAACTTCATATAAAGTAGTAGAAAATTTTATCAAAGAAATTTTTTTTCTAAAGCTAGCTAGCACTTGTAAAAACATATTAAATATTTTATATCGTCGAAACATATGTAAAATTATGATTTATATAATTATTGAAACTTAAAAAGGTAATGCCATGTCTACAAATACTAAAAATACTAAAGTCCTCATAATTGGCTCTGGACCTGCTGGATATACAGCAGCTATCTATGCAGCAAGAGCTAATCTAGACCCAATTATTATTACAGGCTTAGATAAAGGAGGTCAACTAATGAACACATTAGAAATAGAGAATTGGCCAACTATAGAAGGAATAGACGGGCCAGGACTTATGGATCTATTTTCAAAACATGTCAATAAATTTAATGTTAAAGTAATTTCAGACATTATGATAGATGTAGATTTTTCAAAAAGGCCTTTTATAGTAAAAACTGATAGTGGATGTAATTATGCCTGCCAAACAGTCATTATAGCAACAGGCGCTTCTGCAAAAAAACTTAATATTAAATCTGAAGAAAGATATAATGGTTTAGGTGTCTCATACTGCGCAACTTGTGATGGACCATTTTATAAAAACAAAAATGTACTGGTAGTAGGAGGAGGAAATACTGCTATAGAAGATGCCTTATATTTATCTACAATATGCAATAAAGTAACTTTAATACACAGGCATGATAAATTCAAAGCCGAAGCTATTCTTCTAGAAAAAATTAGAAAAAAATCTCAAGAAGGATTGATAAGCGTAAAAACATTTTACAATATCAGTGAAATAATTGGAGATGAACATGGTGTCACAGGAGCAAGAATAATAAATTCAAAATCAAATAAAGAAGAAGAATTAATATTAGATGGAGTATTTATAGCAATAGGGCATAATCCAAATACTTCAGTATTCAAAAATAAAATTGACATGGTTAATGGATACTTAGTAACCAAAAAAGGATCTGAAAATTTTCAAACAATGACTTCAATACCAGGAATTTTTGCTGCAGGAGATGTACAAGACAGCATATATAGACAAGCAATAACTAGCGCAGGAACAGGTTGCATGGCAGCTTTAGATGCACAAAAATGGCTAGAGAATAATGGGTAGGATAAAATTATTAAAAATAGAAGATTTTAAAAGAAAATATCTAACAGAAAATAAAAACTCAGATAAACATTATGTAACAAAAATCAAAACCAATAGATTCAATTCTACTATTAAGAAAAACTCAAGTAATTATGATATAATTAAATGCGATATTTCTGATGAATTAGAAATGTCTCATGTGTTATCTGACGATGGAAAATCTTTTATTAGAAATAATTCAGACCCTAATATTGCAAAAAACTTAAAAAACGGCAAATGGCCTATAAAAGCAATATTAGACTTACATGGTTTAAAAGTAGATAGCGCAAGAGAAATTTTAAATAAATTTATTCAGGAATGCTATCAAAAAAACATGCGATGTATAAAAATCATTCATGGAAAAGGCTATGGCTCTAATAGTAATATAGGACCAATTTTAAAACAAAAAATGCCATCATGGCTAGTTCAAATAGAAAAAGTTCAAGCATTTTCAGAGGCTTCTAAACATGAAGGTGGTACCGGAGCTGTAGTAATATTAATACAACAAAGAATAAGATCTTAAATGAAATTTATCTATTTATCTATTGCAATTATTACTGAACTAATGGCAACAATAGCATTAAAAAATTCTATTGGATTCACCAAACTTTGGCCTTCTTTATTCACATGCACATTCTATTTTATATCAACATACTTTTTATCACTAACTCTTGAAGAAATACCAGTAGGAGTTGCTTATGCCATATGGTGCGGAGTTGGAATAGTTTTAGTTTCAATAATAGGAGCTTTTTTTTTCAAACAAAAACTCGACACCCCAGCTATCATAGGAATATCTATGATAGTACTGGGGGTAGTTATAATGAATTTATTCTCTAAGGTTAGTGTGTAAATTCATAAAATACTATATAACTATATTACCTTTCACTAAATTAAATATAGCAATGAAAGCACCTATCATTGCTATAGCAAATAGCACAAGTTCGCTAGTAGAGAAAATTTTATTTGTTTTTTGTTCTCTTTTAGTTAAGATAAAAAAGATTGTACCAGGACCATATAAAACAGCAGATAAAAGAAGATACTTAAGACCTCCCGCGTATATCAACCAAGTTGTAAATATGGTAGCCAAAGCACCACAAATAAAATCAAATTTTCTTTGCTTGTAATCTTTTGAAAGATAAGTTTCTCCTGTAAAAGATAGCTTAAATCCATAAGCAGCAACCAAAAGATAAGGAATAAGGTTCATAGAGCTAGTTAGTTCTCTTGCTAAAACAAAAGCTTCCTGTGCTAGAACAGTAACAATAAGAAAGACCTGTATGGTTATGTTGGTCATCCATAAAGCAGCAGACGGAACTTTATTTTTATTTTCTATCATTAAAAATTTGGGCATTGTACCAGCTGCAGCCGCCGTATACAAAACTTCTGCCGCTAACAAAGACCAAGAAAGATAAGCCCCTAATACAGCTATTAACAAACCAAATCCTATTAAAACAGCCCCCCAATCACCAACAACTGCTTGTAGCACACCAGACATTGATGGATTTCTTAACCCAGCCAACTCCTCACGATCCATAACCCCGTATGAAAGCATAGTGATTAAAATTAATATAATTAGAACACTTGTAAATCCAAATAAGGTTGCCACTCCCACATCTTTTCTATTTTTTGCATAACGAGAATAAACACTTGCACCTTCTATCCCTAAAAACACAAATACAGTTACAAGCATTGTTCCTCTAATCTGCTCAAAAATACCAGACCAACTAAATTCTCCACCACCCCAAAAATTTTTCATAAAAATTTCTGGTTTAAATCCAACCGCAACTAATACCAAAAACATAATGATTGGAATAATTTTAGAAATTGTAACTATATTATTAATATAGTCCGCTTCTTTAATTCCCCTCAAAATTAAAAAATGAAAAGCCCATAATACTATTGATGACAATAACACTGCATATATTGTAGTCCCATCATCTAAAACAGGAAAAACCGCACCCATCGTAGAGTTTATAATAATAAGGTAGGTCACATTACCTAAACAAGTGCCTGCCCAGTATCCCCAGGCAGATGAAAAACCTAAATAATCTCCAAAACCAGCTTGTGCATAAGAGTGAACTCCAGAATCTAAATCTGGTTTCCTACAAGATAAACTCTGAAAAACAAAAGCCAACATTAACATGCCGAAACCAGAAATAGACCAGGCAATCAAAGCTCCAAATGGCCCAGTTACTTGACCAAAATGTTGGGGTAGAGAGAAAATACCTGCACCAACCATAGAACCTACAACCATAGCAGTCAGGGTCATAACAGAAAGTTTCTGAGTACTGGACTCACTCATATAAATACACTCCCATTAAAATTTTGTCTATTACAAAATCTTATTCTAAATAATATTCAAGGAAAGTCATCATAAGAACCTTAATAAAATATACATGTAAAGGTTAGTATGACGAATTAAATTATTTCAAATATTGAAAAATATCATTATATAGTCTTTGGCACAGAAGTATATTATAATGATACTAATGTTTTACTATAATTAATTGAATTTAAAAAATCTATTATAAATCAATTGCAAAAATATACGTAAAATCACTCTATTTTTAGCAAACAAATTAGCTTTTTATGTTTAATCCTTCTATAGAACAGGTCAGATTTTTTTTTATTGAGGCGTGGGGAAAATTCAACAATCCCAGAACGCAATTACTCTTATCTCCTATAGAATTATTAGCCATAGAATGGATAAAAGAACATCCTGAATATCATAAAGTTTTAGAAGATAGGGATTCTGCAAAAAAAGATTATAATTTTAAAGAATTAAATCATAATCCATTTCTACATTTATCTATGCATCTTGCTATATCTGAACAAATAATGATAAACCAACCTCTTGGAATCAAAGAGGCCTACGTAAAATTATCAGAAAAAACTAATAAACACAAAGCAGCTCACAAACTAATAAAATGTCTAGAAACTGTAATGCGTGAAAGTAATATAAAAAAGCACCAAATCAACCACACAAGATACATAGAACTTATTAAAATAACATCATCAATCTAATTCATTATTAATTAACTAAAAAACTCCTTAACCCTATCTGTCCATGACTTGCTGTTTGGTGAATGACGACCACCAGTATCTTTAAGAGACACTTCAAAATTTCTTAATATATTTTTCTGTTCTTCGTTAAGTTTAACAGGAATTTCTACTATAACATGGCAATACAAATCACCAGTATGACTAGATCTCATGCTCTTTATGCCCTTTCCTTTTAGCCTAAATATCTTACCAGATTGAGTTCCTTCTGGGATAGAAATCTCAGCCTTGCCATTTAAAGTAGGTACTTGTATAGAACCACCTAAAGCAGCAGTAGTAAATGGTATTGTTAATTCACAATGCAAGTTATCAGAATCTCTTTGGAAAATTTTATGTTTCTTAACATGTATTTCTACATATAAATCACCTGGTTGACCACCATGCAAACCAGGCTCTCCATTACCAGACAAACGTATCCTCATCCCATCATCAACACCAATAGGGATATTCACTTGCAAAGTTTTTTTACTACTAGTCTTCCCTACGCCATTACAAACAGAACATGGATCACTTATTTCTTCCCCAACTCCACGACAAACATGACATGTCTGTTGAACGCTAAAAAAACCTTGTTGCATTCTTACAGAACCTTTTCCTCCACATAAAGAGCATTTTTTTGGAGCATCCCCAGATTTAGATCTTTTCCCATTACATCCTTTACAAGTATCCCAACCAGGAACACGAATATCAACATTACAACCACTAGAGGCTTGTTCAAGAGTAATTTCTAGGTCATATTTCAAGTCAGATCCACGAAAACGACTACTGTCATCTCTTTTACCGGAAGAACCAAATATTTCACCAAAAATATCGCCAAAAGCATCTGCAAATCCACCCTCCATCCCTTGTCCAGCAGAAAATCCATTTTGCCCAGACCAAGAATGCCCAAAGCGATCATAAGCAGACCTTTTCTCTGAATTCCCAAGAACTTCATAGGCTTCATTTATTTCTTTAAAATTATCTTCAGCCTCTTTATTATTGGGGTTGCGATCAGGATGATATTTCATAGCCAGCTTACGATAAGCTTTTTTTATTTCATCTTCAGATGCATTTCGCTTTAAACCTAATACTTCATAAAAATCACGTTTTGACATATCCAACACACAATTTGACTTTGTTAAAAAAGAAAATATCTACTAACATGAAAAAAGCCCGAGAAAACTCGGACTTTTAATTTAAATAAAGAAAATTAATCTTTCTTAACTTCTTTAAATTCAGCATCAACAATATCTTTGTCAGAAGTTGAGTCACCATCTGTTTCGTTAACTTCATTGTGGTTTTCTGATTTATTATCAGAATAAATCTTTTCACCTAACTTCTGAGCCGACATTGAAAGAGCTGTCATTTTAGAATCTATCTCTGACTTGTCTGATCCTTTCAATGCATTTTCAAGATCTTTAATAGCATTCTCTATATTTTCTTTATCAGAAGGTTCTAGTTTTTCTCCATGTTCAGAAATAGATTTACGTGTAACATGAATCAAACTATCAGCCTGATTTCTAGATAAAGCTAATTCTGCAATACGATGATCTTCTTCTGCATTTGCCTCAGCATCTTTAATCATCTTTTCAATTTCTTGTTCAGATAATCCTGAATTAGCCTTAATAGTAATCTTCTTCTCTTTACCTGTCCCTTTATCTTTTGCAGAAACATGTAAAATACCATTGGCATCAATGTCAAAAGTTACTTCTATTTGTGGAGTACCACGAGCTGCCGCAGGAAGACCTTCCAAATTAAATTCACCAAGAACTTTATTAGCTGAAGCTAATTCTCTTTCTCCCTGACATACTTTGATTGTTACAGAAGGCTGATTATCTTCCGCTGTAGAAAATACTTGAGAATACCTAGTAGGTATTGTCGTGTTTTTCTGAATCATCTTCGTCATAACTCCACCAAGGGTTTCAATTCCGAGAGATAATGGAGTAACATCTAATAAGAGAACATCTTTTCTTTCACCAGATAAAACTGAACCTTGTATAGCAGCACCAGCAGCTACAGCCTCATCAGGGTTAATGTCTTTCCTTGGTTCTTTACCAAAAAAATTTCTAACCTTTTCCTGAACTTTTGGCATACGTGTCATACCACCAACCAAAATAACATCATCTATATCCGAAGCAGAAAGACCTGCGTCTTTAATAGCTATTTTGCAAGGCTCGATTGTACGATCTATTAGAGCTTCAACCATAGATTCCAACTTAGCTCTAGAGATTTTTACATTTAGATGTTTAGGTCCAGAAGCATCAGCAGTTATATAAGGCAAGTTAATCTCAGTTTGCTGGGATGAAGAAAGCTCTATTTTTGCTCTTTCTGCAGATTCTTTTAACCTTTGTAAAGCCAATATATCTTTAGAAAGATCAAGACCTTGATCTTTTTTAAACTCAGCTATTATATACTCAATAATACACTGGTCAAAATCTTCTCCACCTAAAAAGGTATCTCCATTAGTAGATAAAACTTCAAACTGTTTTTCTCCATCTACTTCTGCTATTTCTATTATTGAAACATCAAAAGTTCCTCCGCCAAGATCATATACTGCTATCTTCTTATCACCTTTTTCTGATCTATCTAGACCAAATGCCAATGCAGCAGCAGTTGGCTCATTAATTATTCTTTTTACATTTAAACCTGCAATTTTTCCAGCATCTTTAGTTGCCTGTCTTTGACTATCATTAAAATAAGCAGGCACTGTTATAACAGCATCAGTTACTTCTTCACCCAAGTAATCCTCAGCTGTTTTCTTCATTTTTCTTAAAATTTCAGCTGATACCTGTGGAGGAGCTATTTTCTTTCCACGAATTTCTATCCATGCATCATTATTTTCAGCCTTAACAATAGAATAAGGCATAAGAGAAATATCTTTCTGAACAGCCTTTTCCTCAAATTTTCTTCCAATTAAACGCTTACTTGCATACACCGTGTTCTTTGAGTTTGTAACAGCTTGCCTTTTTGCTGGAGTTCCAACTAAAATCTCGCCATCTTCCATATAGGCAACTATAGAAGGAGTAGTACGAGCGCCCTCAGCATTTTCTATTATTTTTATTTGACTTCCATCCATAACAGCTACACAGCTATTTGTAGTACCTAAATCGATACCTATAGTTTTTCCCATAGCGTCTTTACCTTGAATAAGTAATATTGATTAATGTTGTAAAACAAACTTTCCTGATCTTTAATTTGGGATTAAAGAATATTTTTCAAGATCAATTGTTAGAAAAAACAATTACCTATGATCATTTTCAAAAATAAATCAATCATTTGAAGAGGCTACAACAACCATAGCTGGGCGCAAAACACGCTCGCTTATAACATAACCTTTTTGTAGAATTTCTACAACCGAATTGGCAGGATAATCAGATTTCACAGAAGAAATAGCTTGATGTAATGTTGGGTCAAATTTATCACCCAAAGCAGGACTAATTTCTTGCAACATATTACTTTTAAAAACTGAATCCAGCTGTTTCAAAGTTAGAGAAACTCCTTCAGTTAAACTATTAATATTTTGATTTTTTTGCAATAAGGCGGCTTCTAAGCTATCTTTTACTGACACCATACCCTCTGCAAAAGACTCAATAGCAAATTTACGAGTTTTAACTAATTCTTCCTGAGACCTTTTTCTTACATTTTCCATTTCTGCAGAAATTCTTAAAATTTTATCATTTTGATTATCAATAATTGATTCTAATTTTTCTAATTTATCCTGCAAACAAACATTGAGTTCCTCAGGTGACAAATCATCAATGGATTTGTTATCCACCTCTAAATCTTGTAGATCATCGTTAGAATTAACCTTTGTATTCATATCATTACCTCCAATTTGAAAATCATAAGCCAATATCATGGACTCATCAAAAATTCGTTAGAATAAAAACCATACACTAATATCGCTTCAGGTCAAAAGAATTTGATAAATCTATACCCAATCATATATATGGGTTTTAATGAGATTTTCTAGACCATTTATCCAATCTTCATTATCATTTAAAGCATTTATATAATGAAAATCTCTTCCACCTGAACTCAAAAACAAGTGGCGACACTGCTCATTTATTTCTTCTAGTGTTTCTAGACAATCTGAGACAAAACCTGGGCAAACAACATCCACCCTACTAACCCCTCTATTAGCAAGATCCACCAATATTTCTGATGTACAAGGTTTTATCCATTTTGAATAACCAAATTTGCTTTGAAAACTTATATATATAATATTTTTGTCAAAATTGAGCTGACTTGATAATAAAGTAAACGTTTCAATACAGTCCTTATAATAAGGATCTCCTTTATCAATAGAGTTCTGAGGCAGACCATGAAAACTTACTACAAGACTATTTGGAAAACCATGCGTATTCCAATAGTTATGAATATTAGTTACCAAGGAATCTATGTAAAATTTAGATGAGCTAAATCTTTTTATATATCTAAACTCTGGAATATCTCTTTTGCAAATCAAACGCCTACCAACATACTCTACTATACTACCAGTAGTACTAGAAGAATATTGAGGAAACAAAGGAAATAACAAAATTTTTTCACAAGATCCATCAATTAAACTATCTAAAGATTCTTTAATTGATGGATAACCATATCTCATGCAAAACTTTATTTGAACATTAATATTATTTTGCAGAAATATTCTCTCTAATTTCAATGCTTGCAGTTTACTATACACATATAAAGGAGAACCTTCTGGCATCCATATTTTGTCATAAAGTTTCTTTAATTTTCTAGGCCTAGTTCTCAATACTATAGTACGTAATATGATCTGCCAAATAAACCTAGGCAACTCAACAACACGATTATCGGACAAAAAAGATCCAATATATTCTCTAATATCATTAATTTTCGTAGATTTAGGTGTACCCAAATTCACCAATAATATACCTATATTGCGATTTGAGTTTTTCAAACCATAGTGATCATTATTAGCAGACATTAGAATAGAATTATATTCTTTAGAGTTTTCATCCATTGATAACCAAAATGTTAAACTTAGTTTATAATTAAAATTTAAATATACCTTAATTGCTCAGAACAATCTAATATTGATTACTAACCAACTAGCTATTAGTCTTTATTAAATTGCTACTATTTTCTAGTATAGAAATATTAGTTACAATAATTTGCTATAATAACAAATTATAGACAATTTAATCGACTATATTTACAAACAAAGATAACAAAACACCAAACATTTTTTAGTTAAATAAATACTAGTGAACTTCATATGCATTTCCCCACTATTGCTCTTATTGGGAGATACCAAGATACTGGTCTCGATACTCCGCTAAAAGCTATTGCTAAAACTTTAAGTAATATAGGCAGAAAAATATTAATAGAATCTACCACTGCCTGTAACACAGGAATTCATGAATATGATGTAGCGAGCATAAGCCAAATAGGAGAACAAGCATCTCTCGCTATCATTACCGGTGGAGATGGCACCGTTTTAAGCGCAGCTAGACATTTAGCAAAGTATAACGTTCCTATTCTAGGTATTAATCATGGAAGATTAGGATTCATAACCTCATTGTCAATGGATGAAACATTTAGAGCAATTATTCATATAATGGAAGGATCTTATTTATCTGAAAATAGAATGCTATTAGAAGGAATTGTTTGGCGTGACAATCAACAAATTTACTCAAACTGCGCTTTAAATGATGTGGTCTTAAATAGAGCAGGCATAGGCGGCATGATAGAAATAAAAGTAGAATTGAATAATACTTTTATGTACACACAAAGAGCTGACGGATTGATCGTAGCAACACCAACTGGTTCTACGGCATATTCTTTAGCTTCTAATGGGCCAATACTACACCCAGAACTAAACGCTATGGTTTTAGTAGCGGTTGCGCCTCAAACCCTGTCTAATAGACCAATTGTTATTCCTTATAATGGAATATTAAAAATGACCTTAACTGCAGTAGGAAGAACCGACATAGGAGCCAGCGTACATTTTGATATGCAAACACTATCTGAATTACACCCTGGTGATTATATTACAATACAAAAATCACAACATAATGCAAGATTCATACATCCAAAAGGTTATAGTTTCTTTTCTACTTTAAGAAGAAAACTTCACTGGAATATTATGCCTATATCATCAGACGTTATAGAATAATAATTATGATACGTAATCTATTTATTCAAAATTTCATAATAGTAAAAAATGCTGAAATTATTTTTAGTAATGGGTTTACTGTATTTTCTGGAGAAACAGGAGCAGGAAAATCAATTATAATAGATGCTTTATCATTTGTATTAGGTTTCAAAGTTTCAAATATAGACAATATAATTGGAAAAAATACTATTAACACTGAAGTAACAGCTTCTTTTGATATCACAACAAATGCAAAAGAATGGCTTGAAAAACATGCTTTTAGTATCGGTCATGAAATCCACTTAAAGAGAACTCTAGATAAAGATAATAATAGCAAAGCTTTTATAAACAATACTCCTACTACAATTGCAAATCTAAGAACAATAGGTTCTATGTTGGTCAAAATTTATGGGCAACATGCTTATCAAGATTTGTTAAATACAAATTCTCAAAGGTCACTTCTAGATCTATATGGACAATTAGATATCCCATTAACAAGAACAAAAAAATTTTGGAAAGTATGGCGTTCAATAAGAAAAGACCTAGATAATGCTACACAGTTAGCAGAAAACCTTAAAGAAGAATTAAATATTTTAAGGTTGCAAGCAGAAGAAATATCAGAAATAAAATTCTCAACGGATGAATGGCAGAAAATTCAACACGAATATAACAAACTATCTAATATTGAAACTATAATTGATACATGTGATTTTCTTCTTAAAAATTTGGATGGAGAAGAATTTTCTATATATAGAACTTTAAATACTCTTATTCAACGAATAGACAATATTTTGTTAAAAGACCCTGGACTACAAAATATATATGAAGAATTAAACTCAGCACAAATAACAATAAAAGAAGCAATTCATGATTTGAATAATTATATAAGCAAAATTGAAATTGATTCGAATAAAATAGATGATCTTGAAGCAAGAATGACGCTAATTACAGATACAGCTAGACGCCTAAAAATATCACCAAATGAGTTAAAGCATTTTCATGACACTATAATAAATAGAATCAATGCAATAAAAAACATTACCAATATTGATGAGATAAAAATAAAAGAACAAGAAGCACAAAAAAATTACCTCCATGCAGCAAATATTCTTTCTGAAGAAAGAAGTAGAAAAGCAACTATACTTAGTAATGAAGTTACTAAGATCATGAAAGAGCTATCTATGGAAGATAGTTCTTTTGATATTAAAATCACAAGATCTAAAGAACATAACCATGGGATAGACAATATTGAATTTTTAGTATCTCATACTGGAACTGAATCTAAAGGCATTTCAAAAATTGCTTCTGGAGGTGAGCTTTCACGTATATATTTAGCAATATCAGTTGTAACTAACCATAGTAATGTACCAACAATAATATTCGATGAAGTAGATAGTGGCATAGGAGGTGCTGTAGCTGAAACCATAGGCAAATTACTAAGTCAATTAAGCAATCATAATCAAGTTTTATGCGTGACACATTTACCACAAGTAGCTTCCTATGGTAAAAATCATTTCTTAGTAAGCAAACATCAAAAGAACCAAGATATTACTTCTGAAATAAAAGAGCTATCTTATGATGACAGAGTAACAGAAATTGCTAGAATGCTGGGTGGGATAGTAATAACACCAACAACGATACATCATGCAAAAGAGATGCTTATTAACACAATAAAAAATTTTTCAAATATATAAAAATTAGAGAATATTAGAAATGTTTTATAATACCATTAAAAACATCTTAATCATCTCACTTTTCTTGTTATTAGAAGGGTGTTCAGTTGTTAAGGAAATATCGATCCCATATAAGCAAGATATAAAACAAGGTAACGTTATTAATATAGAACAGCAAAATATGCTAAAAATAGGAATGACGAAAAAACAAGTTTTATCTATCCTGGGAACTCCTTTATTAAAAAATATTTATCAACCAGAACAGTGGAATTATATTCAATATAGCAAAACAAATAAAGGCAAAAAAAACATATTGCAATTTACAGTGTTTTTTAAAAATGACAAACTAATTAAATGGTCAGGAGATGAATTTCCAAAACAGCGAGAATATAAAATTGATATAATAAAAAGAATTACAATAGATCAAAAAGAATAAGAGTTGAAATCCATTAATTAATATGCAAGGAGCAGATATGAATATAGCAATCACTGGTGTCAGTGGAAAAATGGGACAAACATTAGTTAGAGCATCTCTAGAAGATAATTCCGTTAAACTAACAGCAGCTATTGATCGTCCTGGCAGCCCTTTAATTGGAAAAGATGCGGCTATTTTGTTAGGAAAGAAAACTGAAGTAATAGTTAGCGATGATATGGATGAAATAAAAAAAGCTAATTGTTTGATAGATTTCTCAAGACCACATGGAACACTAACGCATTTAGAATATTGTTTGAAACATAAAATCAATATTGTCATTGGGACAACAGGATTTAGTAAAGATGAGCTAAAAACTATAAAAAATGCGTCTACAAAAATAGCTATTGTTCATTCATCAAACATGAGTATTGGAGTAAACGTAACATTCAAGCTTGTAGAAATAGCTGCTAAAATGTTGAATTCTGGATATGATGCAGAGATATTTGAAGCTCATCACAAAGATAAAATAGATAGTCCATCAGGAACATCAATCACTATGGGTGAGGCAATAGCATCAGCTTGGAATGTTCCATTGTCAGATGTAGCAACCTGGACACGCCATGGTAATATAGGAGCAAGAAAGCCAGGAACTATAGGCTTCTCTGTTCTAAGAGGCGGTGATATTATAGGTGATCATAAAGCATATTTCTGTGGAAAAGGCGAGACCATTGAAGTTGCTCATCATTCTGGTAGCAGAGACGGCTATGCAAGTGGAGCTTTACTTGCCTCCACTTTTTTGAAAGATAAACAATCTGGCTACTACAATATGGCAGATGTACTAAATTTAAATAGTTACTAATTCTAATAATTATTAGAATATGACAGGCTCTATTTCTAATGAAATACCAGTTTTACAGCACACGTCTTCTTGAATGGCGTGTGCTAGTACTAACACATCACTTGCATTCGCATTATTGATATTTACTAATATTAGAGACTGCTTTTTATAAACAGCCACCGGACCTATAATCCTGCCCTTCCAACCACATATATTGATTAGCCAACCAGCAGATATTTTAAAAGATACACCGGGAATATGATTCCAGAATACAATATTAGGAAAAAGTAATTTAAGATATTCTAACTCTGGTATTTCCAATATAGGGTTTTTAAAAAAACTGCCTACGTTACCTAAAGCCTTGACATCTGGAAGCTTACTTCTTCTGGCAGAACAAACAACATCAAAAACATGCGTAGGAGTTAGTTTTGCTACACAATTAGTAATTTGCTTTTTTATATCATGGTATCCTATTCTAGGAGTCCATATTTTGTCTAAAAGCAAACGAACTGATAGTATTAGATAATCATTATTATTTTTCTTAAAAATACTTTCTCTATATGAAAACAAGCAATCTTGAGCCTTAATTTCAATGAAACAATTATTTTTAAAACTCCAAGCAAAAACACTATGACAGTATTCAGAAAACTCTAAGCCATAAGCCCCTATGTTCTGAACAGGAGCCCCTCCTACTGTACCTGGAATTAATGCTAGGTTCTCTAATCCATACCATCCTCGGCTTAAACAAAAAACTACTATATCATGCCAAGATTCACCAGCTCCAACATCTATCAAAATATGATTGCTATCATTGGATATGATATTAATGCCAAGAATATCTATTTTTACTACTAAAGCATCAATAATATTTGAGGATAAAATAACATTACTACCACCACCAATTACAAAGATTTTTGAATAATTCTTACTTATATCTATTAAGTATTCTAAATCACTGTAGTTAGAAACACGAAAAAAATTTTTGGTATATATATCTATTCCAAAAGTATTAAATTTCTTAAGATTTTGGTGACAAGGTTTCTTCAAAGCTATATGGAAAAATAATTGTTTAAATAAAAAAATAAATCTATTATATAATACATAGATAATCAACTACATATGAAAAATTGTTTAGTATTATATAAAATTATACTCAAGTTAGTATTAATATCTTTGCAAAAATATTTTTTTAGATATATAATGCATTCTTAGTATTTTATATGTTTTCATGAAGCATAGTTTTGCTTTTATCTATAAAATTGCGGGAATAGCTCAGTTGGTAGAGCGCAACCTTGCCAAGGTTGAGGTCGCGAGTTCGAGACTCGTTTCCCGCTCCAGTTCTGATAATCTAGTAATGGCGCAATGGCAGAGTGGTCATGCAGCGGATTGCAAATCCGTGTACGGCGGTTCGATTCCGTCTTGCGCCTCCAAGCTAATATAAAATATCACATTAATTTATCAATAATTATTTTTCTTTAAATATCAATGTTATAATTTGACCATAACCGATAGTCATACTAACACACAATATTCCAAAGACGATTACCATGTCTATAATTTCTAGCTCATACCCAATAATAAGAAAAATTTTGTTTTCTATAGATGCAGAAACAGCCCACAACCTTACATTGTTTATGCTTAACAAAACATATAAATACAACTTTCTCAGAAAAAAATTACACTCTTCTATAAACTTGCCAAGCAAAATAATGGGGTTAAATGTCAAAAATCCTATAGGTCTAGCAGCAGGTCTTGACAAAAATGGAGAATGTATTGACGCTCTAGGAAATTTAGGATTTGGATTCATGGAAATAGGAACTGTAACTCCTTATGCCCAAAATGGAAATCAGAAACCAAGAATATTTAGATTACCTAAAGCTAATGCCATAATAAATAGATTAGGTTTTAATAATCATGGAATAGAAAAAATTTTAGATAATATAAAAAATAATGAGTGGCAAAAAAATGATAATTTATTAGGAATAAACATTGGAAAAAATTTCAACACAGAACTAAAAAATGCTGCTGATGATTATACTTTTTGTCTAAAAAAAGCTTATCCATATGCTGATTATATAACCATAAATATTTCTTCTCCAAATACTAAAAATCTTCGTGATTTACAAAACACATATTATTTAGAAAACCTTTTAACTCAGATTAAAGAAACACATAAGGAATTAGTAGATAATTATAATAAATATGTTCCTATAGCATTAAAAATATCACCAGATTTAATAAATGAAGAAATAGAAGACATCTCTACATTACTCTTAAAATATAAAATTGATGGAGTAATAGCCACCAACACAACAATTTCAAGAAAAAAAATAGAAACATTGAAAAATCATGACCAATTAGGCGGGCTATCAGGAGAACCTTTACATGAACTATCTTTAAATGTTATTAGACGATTAAAATCATTACTAGGGCAAGAAATAACAATAATAGGAACAGGTGGAATCATTTCAGGACAACAGGCAAAGGAAAAAATAGAAGCAGGAGCGAATGCTATACAAATATACACCGGACTCATATATAAAGGTCCTAGTATTATAGAAGAATGCTTTAATCTTATTAAAGAAAACATCAATATTAATTAATTAATTTAATAAAATATTTATATGATTTTGAAACCTGAAAAAAATATAGTGAAATCTTCATGTGATTCGAATAAATATATAATAGCCTGCTTTTGCGCAGAATGGTGTGGCACATGCAGGGATTATCAATCCAAATTTCATGAAGTATCAGAAAATTTTATAGACTATAACTTCTATTGGATAGATATAGAAGAAGATGATTATCTTCTAGATGATGAAGATATAATAAATTTTCCAACCATATTGATTCAGAATAAATATAAGACACTTTTTTATGGTGTTATAAACCCAAATATTAAATACCTAACAAAAATAATTAGTGGTATAGACACTATGAATGATCATTACTCATCTACTAATGCACCAAAACTATGGGAAAAACTAAAGAAATAAATAGTTATCAATTTTTTTTCCCAGTACCACCCAGCAATATAGCGTAATTCTCTTTAGTCATTTTAATACTGTTATTGTATTTTAATTTTATTAAAATGATCTTCTTTGTTAGAAGAAGCAATTGCGCTCGAGCCTAAAAGAACCGCTTTTTTATTAAGTTGTTCATCAACACCAGATCCTAATAATCTAGAATCATTAGAGGTTAACTTCATCTGATTTAAAGGCAACCGTAATATTGTACTATCTGTAAATTTTTCAATACTTGATAACAAAACATCTTCTTCATCATTAGATATTAAGGAAATGGCAACTCCAGTATTGTTTGCTCTACCCGTTCTTCCTATTCTATGTACATAATCTTCAGGACTATGTGGAATATCAAAGTTTATAACACATGAAATACCTAGTACATCAAGTCCTCTAGCTGCTACATCTGTAGCAACAAGCACACGCAAAATACCATTTTTAAAACTTTCTAGTACGGCTGTTCTTTCTAATTGACTCTTATCGCCATGAATAGAGTCACACTGAATATTACTCGATCGCAAAAAAGATGTAAGTTTTATGGTAGATAATTTAGTATTAGTAAAAATTATTATTGTTTCTAGAACTCTAGCTGTAAGGATAGATACAACTGCTTCCATCTTAAATCTATTAGGTACAATATATGATAATTGCTCTACATTATCAGCTATAGAATTAGGACTAGTAATATCTAATTCAACTGGATCTTTTAAATAAGACATGCCTATTTTACGCATAAACTTACTAAATGTAGCTGAAAAGAAAAGAGTTTGTCTATTTTTAGGTAATTTACTTATGATTTTATCTATATCTGGCATAAACCCCATATCTAACATTCTATCAGCTTCATCAAGAACAAAAATTTCTATATTTTGTAAATGCAAATTACCTTGCTCGATATGAGCTATCAACCTTCCTGGCGTTGCTACAAGAATCTCACATCCTAACTTTAAGTTATTTTCTTGATTATAGTGATCTGCTCCTCCAAACAAAACAACAGATCGCAAATTAGTATTTTTACTATAAATAACAACACTGTCATAAACCTGATTTGCAAGCTCACGCGTTGGAACTAATATTAAGACACGTAATAAATGACGAGCTGGAGAGGTGCTAGAATTAGCATATGGTAATATTTTGTTAATAATTGGTAAAACAAAAGCTGCTGTTTTTCCTGTTCCAGTCTGTGCTGCACCTAGAACATCTCTTCCATTCAATATGAAAGGTATAGCCTTTTCTTGTATTGCTGTTGGAGTGTCATAACCTATGGAGTTTATGCTGTTTAGTAAAAGTTGATCTAAACCAAAACTATCAAATAAAATCTGCTTATTTTTATTTTCTCTTTTTTCTTTCATAACTATGTGTATATCTTCCTTATCTGAACATATAGATATTTATATTTTAAAATATAAATATGTAACAAGTAGTATTGTTACATATTTGTCAACTAGAAGGAACGTCATATATAATTAACAACTCCAACTTATTTAAACAGTAGTTTTATTACAAAAATTTATAGTACAAATGTTTTCTTACAAAAACTAATTAATATATAAGAGCTATCTAATGAAAACCAATTATCTAGACTTTGATAATCACCACAATAAAACAATGTTATCCTGCCCAGACTATGAAAAAGAAATCTGGAACATGCATCCCAGAGTATTTCTAGATTTAACTAATAAAAAAGTAACAATTTGCCCTTATTGCGGGGCAAAATATCAAATTAATAAACAAGAATCAACAATATAGCAATAAATATAATCATGATATTTTATAGATAAATAATGATTATATATGATAAATTCTAAATGTTATCTAGATTATACTAGAACCTCAAGCCATTGATGATTTTCTAACTCCAAATATACTTATATTAAAAATTAATAACCACCTAACAACATAAACTTATATCAAATAATGAGCAAGATTAGAAAGGCTATATTTCCATTAGGAGGTGGAATGGGGACAAGACTTTTACCAATAACAAAAGCACTCCCCAAAGAAATAATTCCAATAATAGATAAACCTTTAATTCAATATGCTGTAGAAGAAGCCATATCTGCTGGAATAACTGAATTAATTTTTATTACCAGCCGCAACAAAAGAATCATAGAAGATCATTTCGACTCATCTCCAGAATTAGAAAAATATCTAATTGATAATAATAAAACCGAAATGCTCAGCATAATAGAAAACATTGTACCAAGAAATATAAAATTTAGCTTTATCAGACAATCAAAACCACTAGGTCTTGGTCATGCAATACTGAGCGCTGAGCATATTATAAATAATGAAGAATTCGCTGTAATACTAGCGGATGATCTAATAGACTCTAAAATACCTGCCATTAAACAATTAATGCTGATATTTCAACAAACAAATTCTAATGTTATTGCTATTCAAGATGTTTCATTAGAAGACGTAGAAAATTATGGCATAGCAGCCACGCAAAAATATCCTAAAATAAAAAATACTGAAGAAATTAGTAGTATTGTAGAAAAACCTACTCGAAAAAGCTCTCCATCTCAAACGGCTATCGTTGGCAGATATATACTTAAACCTGATATTTTCGATCATCTACGTATTATCACACCAGATATAAAAGGCGAAATTCAATTAACTGCAGCTATAATCTCTCTTTTAAAAGAACAAAAGATCTTGGCTTATAGATATGAAGGGCAAAGATTTGATTGTGGAACAAAACATGGAATATTCTATGCCAACATATATTTTGGAAAAAAATATCATGGATTCAATGCAATAAATAAGTTTATAGAATAAAAGGTATGCTGTAATGAAAACAATATCTGTAACGCAATTTCAAAAACGTAGGGAAACATTAATAAAAAAAATAAATGAATTAGGTGGAGGAATCATAATTATTCCTAATGCCAAAAAATTTTATAGAAATAATGATAATGAATTTCAATATAGACATGATAGCAATTTCTATTATTTATCAGGATTCACAGAACCAAATTCATGTATAGTACTAGTGGCTGGCAAACAAAATAAATCTTTTCTCTTCTGCTTACCAAAAAACAAAAATAATGAAATGTGGACTGGAGAGGTATATGGAAATGAAGTAGCAGGTAGAGTATTTAAGTTTGATTATGCTTATCCAATAGAGAAATTCGATATAGTAATATCTGACATTATCAATAATCTATCTATTAATTCCATATATATAGAAATGAACAAATATATAGGACAAAAAAATAAAATCTTTGATTCTATAAATGAACAAATAAAAACAACAAACAAAATAAAACATATTTGTGATTTATCTGATATTGTAAGTGAAATGAGGTTAATAAAAGATAACTCAGAAATAAAAACAATGAAACTAGCAGCTCAAATTTCAGCAGAAGCACATCTGGATCTTCTAAAATATTGCAAAATTGGAATGTATGAATATGAGCTAGAATCTAGAATTTCTTACAATTTTAGAAAACAAGGAGCACAGTCAATTTCTTATAATAGTATAGTTGCATCAGGCAAGAACTCTTGCACACTTCACTATATTAAAAATAATCAAAAAATCAAAAATGGAGATCTAATACTTGTAGATGCAGGATGCGAACTAAATAGTTACGCTTCAGATATAACAAGAACATTCCCTGCCAATGGCAAATTCAGCCCTTCACAATTAGCTATATATAACATAGTACTAGAAGCTCAAAAAACTGCTATAGATTCTTGCAAGACAGGCAATAGTTTTAATGATCCTCACCAAGCTGCTCTAAAGATCTTAATACAAGGATTATTAGATGAAAAAATCCTGGTTGGCGATAAAGATGAAATAATAGAAAATCAGAAATACAAAGAATTCTACCCACATAGCACGAGCCACTGGATTGGTCTTGATGTACATGATGTTGGTTCATACTACTCTTCATCAGAAGATAATATTAAGAACTGGACAAAACTAAAACCTGGAATGTTACTTACAATAGAACCTGGTCTATATATTAGACAATCTAATAATATACCAAGTCATTTCTGGAATATTGGAATAAGAATAGAAGATACTATTCTTATTAAAACCAATGAATGTGAAATTATTACAAAAAATGTACCAGTTAAAGCTCATGAAATAGAAAAAATAATGAAGGATTCAATAATAATCTAATAAATCCTAACTTCTATTAAAAGCAATAAATATAAACGTAATAGAAATCATTTATTTATATATAATGTATTAAACATATAGTATATGATTATATAAGTATACAATAACAAAATAGTTACATTTAGGAACGCTGAGTTTTTTATAAAATGAAAAAAGAAGATCTTTTTGAGGAATGCATAAGAATAAGCCTGTCTCGATATCTAGAAGATTTAGGAGATTCTGAACCGTGTAATATGCTGAAAATGGTTATGTTATGCGTTGAAAAACCAGTTATAGAGGTTGCTCTAGAGAAAGCTGGCAATAACCAATCCAAGGCATCTGAAATATTAGGAATTACTAGAAGTACTTTAAGAAAAAAATTAATTGCTCACAATATATAAATTTAGGTCTTTCATAAAAACCAAGAATTTTATTTATTGTGTTTTTATAATATTTATAACATATTTATTATTATGAAAATTGAAACCGCACTACTCTCTGTATCAGATAAAGAAGGAATCATTGATTTTGCTAAAGCCTTAGAATCAAGAAATATTAGAATACTATCTACAGGAGGAACATCTAAACTTTTAAAAGAATCTGGGATCAAAGTTACTGAAGTGTCAGAATATACAGATTTTCCTGAAATGCTAGATGGCAGAGTAAAAACTTTGCACCCTAAGATTCATGGTGGATTATTAGCAAGAAGAGATAAGCAAGATCATTTAGATATTATAAAAAAATATAATATAGACAAAATTGATATTTTAGCAGTAAACCTCTACCCTTTCTACGAAACAGTTTCAAAAGATAATTGCACTTTTTCTAATGCTATTGAAAATATAGATATTGGTGGCCCAGCCATGTTACGATCAGCAGCAAAAAATCATGGAACTATAAATGGAGGAGTTACTGTAATTGTTGATCCACAAGATTATAAAAATGTTATTAATGAAATAGATCTATCTGGTAATACTTCTTATAAATTAAGATTGGAGCTTGCAAAAAAAGTATTTGCACACACTGCCTTATATGATGGAATTATCAGCAATTATTTAAACAGCATCATAGATGAACAACCAGATTATAATCTAACTCCATCAAAACAAAAATGGCCAGATATCATCACTATTCAAACAAACAAACAACAATCATTAAGATATGGAGAGAATCCTCATCAAACAGCTTCTTTTTATGTAGATAGAAAAAATATATCTGGCTTACTAGGATCTTATAAACAAATACAAGGAAAAGAGTTATCTTTTAATAATATAGCTGATGCCGATGCAGCTTGGGAATGTGTCCGTAGTTTTAATAATGCAATAGCTTGTGTTATTGTAAAACACGCCAACCCATGTGGAGTTGCAGTTGCCTCAGATACTTTAGAAGCATACTCAAAAGCATTTCAAACAGACCCAACATCAGCATTTGGTGGAATTATTGCTTTTAATAGCCGTGTTAATGCTAAAACAGCTAAGACAATCATAAACAACCAATTCCTAGAGTTATTAATAGCTCCTTCTTATGATGAAGAGGCTATTCTTATACTCTCAGAAAAACAGAATATTAGAGTATTAGAAATACCAATTGGATATTCTCAGAATGACTTTGATATTAAAAGAGTAGGAGGAGGATGGCTAATGCAATCACCAGATTCCTGTAAAACCGACTTGGGCAAAATAAAAATTGTTACAAAAAGAAAACCTACAGATCAAGAAACTAAAGACATGCTTTTTGCATGGACAGTTGCAAAATTTGTAAAATCGAATGCCATAGTATTTGCTTCTAATGAAATGACTTTAGGTGTTGGCGCAGGTCAAATGAGCCGCATTGACTCAGCAAGAATTGCTTCAATAAAAGCAGATAATGCTGGTCTTAGTCTTAAAAATTCTGTAGCTGCATCAGATGCATTTTTCCCTTTTAGAGATGGTTTAGATGTAATTGTCCAATCTGGAAGCAGTTGTATAATTCAGCCTGGTGGCAGCTTAAGAGATAATGAGGTAATTGAAGCAGCGAATGAACATAATATAGTTATGGCAATGACAGGGACTAGACATTTCAAACATTAAAACCAAACTATATAAATGAGCATGAGAATATTAGGAATAGATCCAGGGTTAAGAAAAACTGGATTTGGAGTCATAGATAAACATGGCACTAATATATCATACATAACAAGTGGCACCATATTGGTACCACCTGTTATGCCTATGTCCGAAAGACTAAAAGTTATTTTTGATAATTTAAAACAGGTTATAGAGGAAACAAAGCCAGATGTAGCATCTATCGAAATAATATTTATGAATACAAATCCAGCTACTACCTTATTGCTTGGCCAAGCTAGAGGAGCAGCTTTTTGTTCAGTTGCTAGTGAAAGCATACCAACTTATGAATATACAGCACTACAAATAAAAAAAGCGGTAGTTGGCACTGGAAGAGCCGCAAAAAGACAGATGCAAACAATGGTGCAACATTTGCTATCATTAAATGGCATGCCCGCATCAGATTCTGCAGATGCACTTGCGTGCGCTATTTGTCATGCTCATGTTAGCTCGTTACAAAATAAAATTTTAAAAATAGAAAACTCATTAGATGGCAGAAAAAAAGTTAAAAATGGACGGTTAATTATATAACATGGCTAATTATGATATTAGGTTGTATTGCATATGATAGAAAGAATCTCTGGCTTATTGTTAGAAACATGGTCGAACAGCATTTGTGTAGATGTGCATGGAGTCGGTTATGAAATAGAAATACCAACAAGTCTATTAACAAAATTACCCAAGATTGGAGAAAAAGTTACATTATTTACTTATTTGGTAATAAGAGAAGATGCACATATATTATTTGGATTTGATAACCAACAAGATAGAGTTATATTTAAATCCCTTATGAAAACAAATGGCATTGGAATAAGAACAGCTTTGTCAATCTTATCTAACATGACTGTTAAAGAAATAATATCAGCAATTACATTACAAGACACGTCAATCTTAACTAAAATACCAGGAATAGGACAGAAAACAGCAGAAAGACTAATATTAGAAATGAGAGATAAAATAAAATCCTCACATATTGAAGATAATTTTTGTGAATCAGGTAAGAAAACAGACATAATAGAAGCAATGACTTCTTTGGGGTATTCATCAAAAGAGATTATGTCTATAATTAATTTATTACCAGATCAACTGACTCTGCCAGAAACTATAAAATATGCTCTTAGACTATTAAACAAAAGCTAAAACATATCAATACACAATATATTAAATTTACCAAACATTCTTTTTAATTCCATAAATTATGGATTAGAATAATAATTTAATCATATCTTGGAAGAAATAAAATATATGGCCATAAAATCTGACCATCTAAAATCAAATGCCACTAGAAATATTTTGGAACCGGCCAAATATACTGTAGAAGAAAAAGTTGAAAAAGCCTTGCGTCCAAAAAGTCTCTCTGAATATATTGGACAAAAAAACACGTGTGAACAATTAAATATTTTTATAAAAGCTGCTACTCAAAGAAATGAAGCTCTAGATCATGTGTTATTGTTTGGTCCTCCAGGATTAGGAAAGACAACAATGGCTCATATTATTTCTCATGAAATGAAGGCTAACTTACGCCAAACATCAGGACCAATACTAGAAAAACCTGGTGATCTAGCAGCTATACTTACCAATATGGAAAAAAATGATGTGCTATTTATAGATGAAATCCATAGACTATCATCTGTTGTGGAAGAGATCTTATACCCTGCTCTAGAAGATTTCCAGATTGATATTCTAATAGGAGAAGGCCCATCTGCGAAAAGCGTAAAACTTGATCTACAACCATTTACTTTAATAGGAGCAACTACTAGAGCAGGAATGCTAACAAATCCTTTAAGGGATCGATTTGGTATTGTTTCTCGTCTTGAATTTTATAACCCCAAAGAATTAACTCAAATTATTATGCGTAGTGCAAAGTTACTTAACACAAGCATTACAAATGATGGGGCTAATGAAATAGCAAATAGATCAAGAGGAACACCTAGAATAGCAAATAGATTATTGCGAAGAGTAAGAGACTATGCTGAAGTAAAAGCTGAAGGAAACATAAATGCAGAAATAGCAAATCATGCTCTAACGATGCTAGAAGTAGACCCTCATGGTCTTGATTTGATGGATAGAAAATTACTAGAAGCTATAGTGTATAGGTTTGACGGAGGACCAGTAGGAATAGATAGCTTAGCTGCATCAATAGGAGAAGAGAAAGATACAATTGAAGATGTTATTGAACCTTATCTTATTCAACATGGTTATATACAAAGAACACCAAGGGGAAGAATAGCAACATCAATAACATTAAACCATATTGGATCAACAGACATCATCAATAATAAACAGAAAAACATACAATTTGATGAGAAACATCAATAATCTAACTATAAATAATAAGTAGAACCTACCAAAACAATAATCGTAGTCTATTATTATATATCTTACTAATTTTGTTTATTATTCTAACTATTAAGTAACTTAAAAAATCAAAAATATTTATGGACCCATCTAAAATAAAACCAATTCAAAATTTTTTATGCCGCATTATAGATGATGATATAAAAAACCATTATCTAGAAAATAGAATATGGTCAGGAACACCAGGAGATGCTATATTCCAAGAATCAGCAAACAAAATTGACCCAGCTAAAATTAGAACTAGATTCCCACCAGAACCAAATGGTTATTTACATATTGGACATGCTAAAAGCATATGCTTAAACTTTGGGTTGGCTGAACAATATAATGGATCATGCCACTTAAGGTTTGATGATACTAACCCAACCAAAGAAGAACAAGAATATGTAGACTCTATCATTAATGCCGTAGAATGGCTTGGGTTTAGTTTTATAGAAAATGACAAACGTAATCTATACTTTGCTAGTGATTATTTCGATTATATGTATGATTTTGCTAGAGCACTAATTATATCTGAAAATGCATATGTAGATGAACAAACCTCTGAACAAATAAAAAACACAAGAGGCTCATTAACCGAAACTGGCATTAATTCACCATGGAGAAATAGACCTTACAAAGAATCTCTAGAATTATTCGAAAATATGAAAAATGGTAGGTATAAAGACGGACAACTTGTTCTAAGAGCTAAAATAGACATGGCATCTCCAAATATAAATATGAGAGATCCTGTAATGTATAGAATTAAACATGTCCCTCATCATAGAACTTCTAATAAATGGTGTATATATCCAATGTACAATTGGGCACATCCTATAGAAGATGCTCTAGAAGGAATTACTCATAGTATTTGCACACTAGAATTTGAAGATATAAGACCACTATATGATTGGTTCTTAAGCAAGTTAAAAGAGCTAGGAAAACTAAGAGAACCTTTACCAAAACAATATGAATTTGCGAAACTCAAACTCAGTCATGTTGTAACTAGTAAAAGAAAACTATTACAGCTTGTAAAAGAAGGATTTGTTGAAGGCTGGGATGACCCTAGAATGCCAACCTTGCTAGGTTTGAAACGCAGAGGATATACTCCTAACTCTATCAAGCTATTTTGTAATAAAATATCAGTATCTAAATCAGAGTCTATAATAGATTATTCTCTTCTAGAACAATCTTTAAGAGAAGATCTTGACCCTATTGCCCCCAGGGCAATATGTATTATTGATCCTATAAAACTCATAATTACTAACTATCCTGATAACATTAAAGAAAATTGTTATGCACCAATTAATCCACATGATAAAGAGGCAGGAACTCGTGAATTAATTTTTGAAAAAGAAATTTGGATTGAGAGAGATGACTTCCAAGAAATTCCTTATGAAAAATACTATCGTCTATTTCCAGGAAATATAGTAAGATTAAAATATGCGTATATAATAAAATGTACTGGATTCCTAAAAAATGAAAAAGGTGAAGTTATTGAGGTATATGCAGAATATATACATGATACAAAAAGTGGATCCCCTGGATCAAATAAAATAAAAGTAAAAAATACCATAACTTGGCTTTCTACCTCTCAAACACAATCTGTTGTTGTCAATTTATATGATCGGTTGTTTGTCGACCCAGAACCAGATTCAGGCAATAAGGATTTCTTAAAACTTATAAATAAGAACTCTAAAAAAACTACTAAGGCCTTATTGGAACCAAATTGCTTCATTAGAAATACCACTAATTGGCAATTTGAGAGATTAGGTTATTTTGCTTTGGACTACAAAGAAAGCCAAAATAATTGTTATGTACTCAATCGAGTTGTAACCTTAAAAGATTCGTGGTCAATTTAAAATGATGAATAAATCCTTAATTGAATTTAAAAGTGCCAGTTTTAATGTATATGCTCCTAAAATTATAATTCATACTTCTAATATAAATGACTTAAGCACCTCAATAACAAAACATATATATAATTCTGGAAACTTTTTTAAAAATGAACATGTAGTTATAGATGCTACTCAGATAGACCAAATTATAGACTGGGATATGCTGATCACAATTCTTAAAGAACACGAGATTAATATATTAGGAATAGTAGCTAATAACATTAATATTCAGAATGCAATCAAAGCTGGATTGTCTCCATTAGATATTATCACTAATAAAAATATTAAAATTGAAACAAACGCTACACAATTACCAACGATGCTAATTGATAAACCGTTACGCTCTGGGCAAAAAATATATGCTAGCAAATCTGACCTTATTGTAATCGGCATGGTCAGCCAAGGAGCTGAAATTATAGCAGATGGAAATATACATGTGTATGGCCCGCTAAGAGGTAAAGCAATGGCTGGAGCACAGGGTAATAAAGAGGCTAGAATATTTACAACACAACTAAATGCAGAATTATTATCTATATCAGGTGTATATCAAGTTATAGAAAATGATTTAAAAGATACTGTGATGAATAAACCAGCCATAGTACAACTAATGGATGAAAAACTAACAATAATTGCCATATAACTCTTCTTAAGAATAAATTCCACCATTATTATAATAATAATGGTGGAATTTATTAAGATAATAAAGTATTATTAGAAAATAATATTGACATTATAAATTATTTATAGTACTAGCTTAGGTAAATTATAAATACCACATATTAATTTTAAAACTTTGAACATTCATAAGGATTTAAACGTCGTGGCGCGAGTTGTTGTAGTAACTTCTGGTAAAGGAGGCGTGGGTAAAACCACTAGCAGTGCTAGCTTTTCTGCTGGATTAGCTTTACGCGGCTATAAAACTATCGTAATAGACTTTGATGTCGGATTACGTAATCTTGATCTTATTATGGGTTGTGAAAGAAGAGTAGTATATGATTTCATAAACGTAGTACAAGGAGACGCCAATCTAAAACAAGCTCTAATAAAAGATAAAAATACTGAAAATCTATTTATACTTCCTGCTTCGCAAACAAGAGATAAAGATGCATTAACACAATCTGGAGTAGAAAAGGTTTTAGAAGATCTAAAAAAAATGGGTTTCGAATACATAGTATGCGACTCTCCAGCTGGAATAGAGTCTGGTGCGTTAATGGCCGCATATTTTGCAGATGATGCTATTATTGTCACAAATCCTGAAATATCTTCTGTAAGAGACTCCGATAGGATTTTAGGGATACTGTCCTCAAAGTCAAAACGTGCTATAGAGGGCCTCGAACCTATAAAAGAATTCTTGTTGATAACCAGATATAACCCAAAAAGAGTTATTAATGGTGAAATGCTTTCTATATCAGATATAGAAGATATTTTGCGTATCGACCTAGCTGGAGTTATTCCAGAATCTGAATCAGTATTGCACGCATCTAACCAGGGTCTACCTGCTATTCATCTTAATGAAACACCAGTATCAATAGCATACAATGATCTTGTTTCTCGTTACTTAGGCGAATCCATTCCAATGAAATTTACAGAATATGAAAAACCTAGCTTTATCAAACGACTTTTTGGAGGTAGATAAAACATGTCATTTCTGTCGTTTTTATTAGGAGAAAAGAAAAAAACTGCCTCTGTTGCTAAGGAAAGATTACAAATCATACTTGCACACGAGCGTTCAAACAAAAATTCACCAGACTATCTAAATAAACTACAACAAGAACTTATATCAGTTCTATCTAAGTATGTTGTAATAAACCCTGATGATATTAAAGTTAATATTGAAAGTCAGGGTTCTTTGGATGTTCTTGAAGTAAAAATAGAGATGCAACAAAAAACTTAATTACCTAAGTACTTTTGTAAACATGAGCATAATTTCTATTAACTGATATAATGCTCATGTCAAATTTGCAATTACTTTGCCTACCTTAATGATTTAAATTTTAGTCTCTTTGGAGTTATATCGTTAACTGCCATCAATATTTTTTTGTTAGACTCATATTCACTATAATTTCCGTTAAAGAAAACTACTTTTGAATCACCTTCAAATGCTATTATATGAGTAGCTATTCTATCTAAAAACCATCGGTCATGACTAATAACTAAAATCGCACCAGCAAATTCCATCAAAGCATCTTCTAGTGCTCTCAAAGTTTCTACGTCCAAGTCATTTGATGGCTCATCTAATAACAAAACATTTGAACCATTTAACAATGTTTTAGCTAAATGAAGCCGCCCTCTTTCACCTCCAGACAACAAACCTATTTTCTTATTTTGATCACTGCCCTTAAAGTTAAATCTACTTAGATAGGCACGTGTAGACATTAAAAATCTACCAACAGTTATATTATCTGCACCTTCAGATATATAATTAAACACTGTTTGATCAGATAATAAATCATCCCTTGACTGATCAACATAGGATATACTAACTGTCTTTCCTATAGAAACAGAGCCATTATTAACTTTCTCAACTCCTGTAATAATTCTAAACAGAGTAGACTTACCTGCTCCATTAGGCCCTATTATACCAACAATGGCACCCTGAGGCACATTAAAACTTAAGTTATCTATTAACAACCGATCACCATAAGATTTACTTACATTACTAAATTCTATAATTTCATTACCTAACCTCTCCGCAACAGGAATAAATATCTCTTGAGTCTCATTACGTTTTTGATATTCGTAAGAAGACATCTCTTCAAAACGCTTCAAACGAGCTTTTGATTTAGACTGCCTTCCTTTCGCATTGCTAGAAACCCACTCTAATTCTTTCTTGATAGTCCGTTGTCTGGCTGTTTCTGTGCTTTCTTCATTTAACAAACGTATTTCTTTTTGTTTTAACCAAGAACTATAATTTCCCTTCCACGGTATGCCATAACCCCTATCTAACTCTAATATCCACTCTGCAACATTATCTAGAAAATATCTATCATGTGTAACAGCAACTACAGTACCACTAAATTTATGTAAGAATTGCTCTAACCATTCTACACTTTCAGCATCTAAATGATTAGTTGGTTCATCTAACAAAAGCATATCCGGCTTAGATAATAACATCCTACATAAAGCCACTCTTCTTTTTTCTCCACCTGAAAGATCGCTTATTCTAGAATCCCAAGATGGTATACGCAGAGCCTCTGCAGCTATTTCTATCTGGAGATCTAGATCATCAAACCCACTAGATGCAGAAGCAGTTATTATAGATTCCAACTCAGCCTGTTCTAATGATAACTTGTCAAAATCAGCATCAGGCTCAGCATAAGCTGCATATACTAACTCTAAACGTTTCTTTGCAGCATAAACATTACCCAATCCTTCTTCTATTATTTCTCTTACTGAAAAATTAGAATCAAGTATTGGTTCTTGAGCAAGATAGCCTATCTTAAGACCAGGCATAGGAGTAGCCTCTCCATCAATATCATTATCTAAACCAGCCATGATTTTTAACAATGTTGATTTTCCAGAACCATTTAATCCAAGAACACCAATTTTTGCACCAGGAAAAAATGATAGTGAAATATCACGAAGAATATTTTTATTAGATGAAACAGTCTTGCTAACTCGATTCATCGTATATACATACTTAGTCATTTATATACTATCAAATATTAATTAAATTAAAGATATAAGTTATACCTTTAAAAAAAGTTATACAGTAACCTTCAAAACCAGTTACTGTATAATCTGAGAAACTCTGATTGAAAACATTAATTGCAGCAAAAAGAATATAAACAAAAAATATTCTTTTTGCTATAACGAATTACAATCATATAAGGCAACATTTAAATACGTTCAAAATAAGCTAAAATCAAATTTTCTTTATTTTCTCTAGCATTTTAAATACATCTTTTGATAAATTTACAAATAATCTTTTATAAATTTTACTAAGACAACGACGTTCAAGTGTATTGCGTCTCACACGTTTACGTTCTGCCACAATAAGCCTCCTTAAGGATTAAAATAATCTATTTGTTAAATGGGATCAATTGCTATATAAATATGCTATCAATATACTATAATTATAAGCAAAACTGTACAACCTTTAACTATTAAATAGAAAACAAATAGTTTTTAGTTTCCAATAATCTGGAATTATATGAGTGCAAAAATCAGAATATCAGGAGCATTACAAAATAACCTAAAAAACATAAATTTAGAAATCGATACAAATGAATTTATGGTTATCACCGGAGTATCTGGCTCTGGCAAGAGTTCCCTAGCTATAGACACCCTGTTCTCTGAAGGCCAAAATAGATATTTAGAAACATTTTCAACATATGCAAGACAAATTCTAAATTCTGCAAACAAGCCAATGGCAGATAAGATAGAAGGTATACTACCCGCCATTCTTGTTAATCAAAAAAACACCATAAAACATTCTCATAGCACAGTTGGAACTATTACTGAAATATGTGACTATTTAAAACTATTTTTTGCAAATAACTCTAAGCTATTTTGCAAAAAATGTAATGCTTTAGTACAAAAAAATAATCCTGAATCTATATTTCAGAATATTTTAGATAGAACAGAAAAAATAAGCAAACCAAAAATAATTATATCTTTTGATTTTTTAACTTCTGAAGAAATAAAAGATGATGTTTTAAAATTCTTAGCTAGTAAAGGATACTTAAACATACATCAACAGAACATAGTTAAGCAAAACAATGGCATGCCTTACATTGTATTGAATATTATACAAGATAGATTGATTCTAGCCAATAAAAATAAGACCAGATTCCTAGAGGCAGTGAACACTGCCCTATCAATGGGTAAAAATATGGTTACAATCCAATTAATGGACAAAGATGAAATTATTAATACATGGAAATATAGTGGCTCTCTATACTGCACAAATTGCAATATAAAATATTACGATATTACATCTGATCATTTTTCATTTTCATCTCCATTAGGAGCTTGTATTGAATGCAATGGTTTTGGCAATAAAATAGTTATAGATATAGATAAAGTAATACCAGACAAATCTATTTCTTTGTTAGATGGGGCAATAAAACCATGGAGAACAGATACTTTTAAAAGTTGTCAAATGGATTTACAACGATATGCTACAAAACACTCAATACCATTGTCAAAACCATGGAAAGATTTAAAGGAGGAGGAGAAAAATTGGGTTATTAATGGAGATGCTTCTTGGGAAAATAATGATTCTTCTTGGAAAAACATATGGTATGGAGTAAAGAATTTTTTTGAACATTTGGAATCAAAATCATATAAAATGCATATTCGCATATTACTCTCAAAGTATAGAAAACATATTATATGTCCAAAATGTAAAGGAAACAGATTAAAAAAAGATTCTTTACTATGGTATATGTGCTCAAAAATAAAGTATGAAAATAATGAAATACCTAGTATAGAATTTCAAGAAAGAAAGCAAGAATATAAAAAGGAATTTAATATCAGCGATATACTAAATTCTCCATTAGAACAAACTCTCATTCTACTTAAAAATTTTTCTAAAAACCCAGATCTTAATGAAATATCCACAATACAAGAAATCATTAAAAGAATAGAAACACTAAATAATATTGGAGTTGGATATTTAACTCTAAATAGACAAAGCAAAACTCTCTCTGGCGGAGAGTTGCAAAGAATTAATTTAACTACAGCACTTGGATCTTCATTAATAAATACTCTTTTTATAATAGATGAACCAACCAATGGTCTTCATTATTGTGATGTACATAAAATTATTAAAGAGCTCAAACAATTACGTGACATGGGGAATTGTGTAATTGTAATAGAACATAATAAAGAAGCAATATTATCAGCAGATAGACTGATAGAAATGGGTCCTGGATCAGGCATAAATGGTGGAAATATTATCTTTGATGATCATCCATCAAAGATAATAAAATCAAATACCATAACTGGCAAATACATACAAGAAAAAAATCATACACACAAACAAACTTCCCAACAAAACAATCAAAGAAATATAATATGTATTACAGGAGCATGCGCTAATAACCTAAAAAATATTAATTTAGAAATACCATTAAATAATTTTATATGCATTACTGGCATTTCAGGATCAGGAAAAAGCTCCCTTGTGAAAGATATTATTTATAGTTCTATAATGGACTTTAAAGAAACAGGCAATAAGAAAACAAAAGAAGTAAAAGATATAACTGGGATAGAACATATAACTGAAACATATCTGATAGATAACAGTCCTCTCATAAAAAGCTCTAGATCTACACCAGCCAGTTATCTTGGAATATTTGAAATAATTAGAGATATTTTTGCAAAAGCAGATCTCTCTATAGAAAGAAACTACAAACCTAATGTATTCAGTATGAATAGTGGTTTAGGTAGATGTCCTGAGTGCGAGGGTAAAGGATTTAAAAAAATTGAAATGCAGTTTATATCTGATATATACCTAGAGTGTGAAGAATGTGAAGGTAAACGTTTTCGCCCTGAAATATTAGAAGTTAAAATTTATAGGAATGACCAAGCATATTCTATAGACCAAGTCTTAGATATGACCATACAAGAAGCAATGATTATATTTAATAATGATTCTATTTTCTCAGATGCTCTCTCTTGTATGATGTCATTAGGCTTGCCGCATATAATTCTAGGTCAAACTATATCAATAATGTCCAACGGTGAAATTAGAAGATTAAAACTTGCAAAATATCTAATGCAATTTAAATCTGAAAATGCAAATGAAAACTCACTATTATTATTGGACGAGCCTACAGCAGGATTACACATTAACGAAATTGATTTACTAATAACCGTTTTAAAAGACTTAGTAAAATCTGGAAATACAGTAATAGTAGTCGAACATAATTTACAATTAATCAGTTCCTCTGACTGGATATGTGATTTAGGGCCAGGCGCTGGAGAAAAAGGCGGTGAAATAGTAGCGGTAGGCACTCCAGAAAATATTAAAAAAAGTAATATTTCTTTGACTGGAAAAGCATTAAGAGAACAAGATGCAGTATCAAACGATATAATTTTGCAAAAACAATATTTTGATAGAAATGAAATAAAAAGAATAACGAAAGACGATAATATTAAAATATTTAATGCATATGAAAATAATCTCAAAAATATTAATCTAGAATTGCCTTTAGGAAAATTTATAGCCATCACAGGTGTGTCTGGATCAGGAAAATCAACTATAGCATTTGATATATTATTTAATGAAGGCCAACGAAGATATCTAATGACTATGAACGCTTACGCTCGTTCAATAATACATACAGCAAAAAAGCCACGTGTTGATAAAATCATTAACCTACCACCAACTGCTGCTATATCTCAAAGATTAAATAGTGCAGGTCATAAGTCAACCGTTGGCACAATATCAGAAATAAATAATTTTCTAAGATTATTATTTTCTAAATTAGGACAACAACATTGTTATAAATGCGGTTCAAACATAACCTCACTTACTATAGAACAAATCATTTCTCGCATAAAGAATATTTTTTATAATAAAATTGTTATTATTACAACCCCTATAAAAACTAGCAATAAAACATTGATAAAAAACCTTATTAAACAATTAAACTTATCTATAGATATAAATAAAACACAAGAAAATACAATTATATATTTGCCAATAGCAGAAATAAAAATTAGTAAAAAAAATGAAATTCTATTAAACAATAGAATAAAAAATGCCTTAGAATATAGTGATGGATTCGTTCAAATAAGTGAGAAAGCAGAATCTGCATGCCTTAAACTAGAAAACAAATCAATTATTTACTCAACAAAGCAAAAATGTTTCTATTGCCAAATTGATTATCCAAAAATAGATTCTCAATTATTCTCATATAATAATAAAAAAGGATGGTGTGATAGCTGCCACGGTACAGGTATGCTATCAAACAATCAACAGTCAAAAAAAATGATTGATTCTAAGCAGTATGACAATGATTTGAAATGTAAAATATGTAATGGGAAAAGACTGAATAACATATCCTTATCTGTGTTATGGAAAAACCTTAATATTAATGATTTAATTTCAATGTCTATAGATGACCTAAAAACTTTTTTTAATAAAAATCTTACTGAAATTATAGAAAACAAAATAGCTAATGAAATTGTAAAAGAAATTATAAAACGTTTAGATTTTATGGCAAACCTAGGCATAGGTTATCTTTCTCTAAATAGGTCTGAACCAACTTTATCAGGTGGAGAGTTACAAAGAGTACATTTATCATCACAATTAGGCTCAGCATCTCAAGGGATATGTTATATATTAGATGAACCAACTATAGGGTTACATCCACGTGATAACAAATCATTAATCAAATCACTCGTAAATCTTACAAATAATGGAAATACAGTTGTAGTTGTAGAACATGATCCAGAAGTAATTAAGAGTGCTTCTTACCTTATAGAAATAGGACCAGGTGCTGGAGTTAGAGGAGGCACAATTATTAACCAAGGACCAATGGAGAAAATTTTAAAAGATAATGACTCTTTTTTTACAAAAAATATAACACATAAATATGTGAATAAACTAATTTTCAACAAAAAAAATTCTTATAAAAATAATTTAGAAATTAAAAATGCATCAAAAAACAATTTGAACAATGTAAGTGTAAAATTTCCTCTAGGTTTTTTAAATGTAGTCACAGGCGTATCTGGGTCAGGAAAATCAACTCTAATACGAAATGTTCTATTTAACAATATTAAATCTAAACTTGACAATGACTTATATACATGGGAACACTGTCAAAATATTAAGAATTTCGAGAGTATAGATAAAATACTATCCGTAGACCAAACGCCAATAGGAAAGAATTCTCGCTCTTGTCCTGCCACATTTATAGGTTTCTGGGATGAAATTAGAAAAATCTTTTCTAATTCTAACGAATCAAAGATTAGAGGATGGACAGCATCAAGATTCTCCTTTAATTCTAAGGAAGGCAGGTGTGAAGAATGCAAAGGTACTGGCATAAAAACTATTGAAATGAACTTTATGCCTAATGCCGAGAGTCAATGTGATGTATGTAATGGCAGTCGATTCAATAGTGAAACAAAAACTGTTGAATTTTCAGGATATAATATTGGTGAAATTTTATCCATGAATGTGGATCAAGCTTTAAAAATTTTTGCAAATTTCCCAAAAATTAGTCATCCACTAGAACTAATGCAAGAAATAGGACTAGGATACCTACCTATTGGACAATCATCTTCAAATTTATCAGGTGGAGAAGCACAAAGAATAAAAATAGTAACTGAATTGTCAAAAATGAGCGATTTTATAAATAACAAAAAAAATACTCTGTATATATTAGATGAACCAACTATAGGACTATCGTCTTATGACATAAAAAAATTGGTCCTGGTATTGAGAAAATTAACAGAATTAAATAATACTGTTATCGTTATAGAACACAACTTAGATTTCATTATCCAATCTGATTGGATAATAGATATAGGGCCAGAAGGAGGAAGAAATGGAGGACAATTATTATTTCAAGGAACAATTGACAGCTTGTTAAAAAAAGATGTCGATTCCTATACAAAAGAAGCAATCATAGAATATATACAACAATAATAATCTTTAATTAATTGGATTTTTTACACGAAATTCCTCTTCAATAATGTTGATAGCTATACTAGAAGCAGCAAAACCCATAGAGGCTGTTGATGTCACCACAGAACCGTATCCTGAACATGCCAGTCCATACTGGAGACCTGTTTTAGAACAATTATCAGGATATACAGTATGCTGCTCAAACCATAAAGCATTTAAACCAATTTTCCTAATAGATCTGTCCTTGTAACTACTTTTCACTAAATTTGAAAACTTAATATCTTTACGAATTTTATGTCTTAATGATGATAAAAGAGAGTCGTACTTAGCCAAAGAAATATCACCATACTTAAGAGAAAATGGATTCGTTTTTCCTCCAGCTCCCCCACATACTAATAATGGAAATTTTTTTTCTCATTGAAAAATATACTATTGATAATTTTGCTATAACCTGATCTATACAATCTATAATAACGTTATATTCATCTGACAGAATACTATCAATATTATCTGATGTAACAAATTCTTCTTTACAAACTATATTACAGGCTGGATTTATTTCTAATATGCGTTCTGCCATTGTAAAAATTTTTGTTTTTCCTATAGTAGAACTCAAAGCATGAATCTGCCTATTAATATTTGATTCTGATATGTTATCTAAATCTACCATAGTAATATTACCAATACCTGTCCTGGCTAAGGCCTCCACAACCCATGACCCTACTCCTCCTACACCTATAACAGCAACATGAGAATTTCTAAAAAAATACAAAAAATTCTTCATTATATAATCTAACTACACTATTAAATCTTCTAGATAAATTAACATCAATATTTTCTTTCATACATAATTACTTATATAAAATGTAATGATTTAGTATAAGATTATTTTAAATCATTACTTAACTATTGTTAAAAACATATCTTTAAATTAATATTAAATTTTAATTTAGAATTATTTAAAGACACAAACAATTATGTCAAATATATCAAATCTACGCCAAAATTATTACAAAGACCAAATCATAGAAGAAAATCTATCAAGCTCTCCTTTTGACCAATTTGGTTTGTGGTTCTCAGATGCTATAGACAATAAAATATATGAACCTAATACAATGATTTTAAGCACAGTAAATGAAAAACTACAACCATCTTCTAGAATATTATTGTTGAAAAACTTTGATAATAATGGCTTTGTTTTCTATACTAACTATAAATCTCGTAAAGGATTAGATTTAATAAATAATCCTAAGGCATCTTTACTCTTCTTCTGGCCAACTTTAGAGCGTCAGATTAGAATAGAAGGAATTATTAACAAAGTGTCTTCTGCAGAATCTGATGAATATTTTAACAGCCGTCCATTAGCCTCTAAAATCGGAGCATGGGCTTCTCTTCAAAGCGAGCAAATTGAAAGCCGCAAAACACTTGAGGACAAAGAAAAATATTTTCAAAAAAAATTTGGCGATAATCCTCCCAGACCTGATTATTGGGGTGGTTATAATTTAAGACCATCATATTTTGAATTCTGGCAAGGAAGACCTTCTAGGTTACATGATAGAATTATATATGTTTTGGAAAATAATAATTGCTGGAACATAAATAGATTATCTCCATAAAACAAAAAACAAAAAAAATATAATACATATCATTATGGAAGAAAAACTACGAAAATCATTTGGCAGATATGTTACTGGAGTAGCTATTGTAAGCACAAATTATCTCAATGATCAAGCGATTGGATTAACTATAAATTCATTTTCATCATTATCTCTTAATCCTGCAATGGTAATCTGGAATCTTTCTATTAAATCATCAGCAAAAAATATATTTACAAATTGCAATAACTATGTAATACAAATTTTATCTAATAAACAAGCTAATCTTGCAAAGATTTTCTCTAAAAAAAATATTTTTGAAAGATTTGATGAAGTAAAAAAAACAATGTCGCCAAGTGGCACTTTTATGATAAATGATAATTTTACTGCATGGTTTGATTGTTACAATTACAAACAATATGTTGAAGGAGATCATATTATCATGATAGGAAAGGTTGAGCATCTTTTTTATTCAGAAATTAATCCTTTAATTTTTTATAATGGGAAATTAAATGAAAATTTCAATTCCTAATGAATTATTTAGAATATGTCGTAAAAATGAATACCTCTAATAATATAGATCTATTTTTGCCAAAACCTAATAACACTGATTATTTTGCAAATACCTTAGGAACAACGATACTAATTAAAAATAAAAAACCTATTAGAATTTATCTAACAGGAGAAATTGGCACAGGAAAAACTACTTTTGCCAGATCATTTTTAAAAACAATAGGGGTTATAGATAAAATTAAGAGCCCAAGCTACTCTATTTTAGAACAATATAATATTGATAATTTAAATATATATCATTTTGATTTCTATAGGCTAAATCATCATATGGAATTCCTAGATCTAGGTTTCAAAGATTTATTATATGAAAAAGCAATATTTTTAATAGAATGGCCAGAAAAAACTAAAGAATTCCTACCTACCCCAGATATAGAAATTTCTTTTCAATGTTATAAAGAAGGAAGAATAGCTAAAGTATTAGCACGCACAATACAAGGAATAGAATGGATGAAGATAATGGAGACAAAAAATATAAATCTCCAATATCTGCTATGAAACGACAATTTGCCATCCTAATTCCATTGATTGTTTTATCACTCTTATTCCCTAAAATAGCGTTTTCACACCATAACAAAGCACTATCAATAAGAATATGGCCCTCAGAAGAATATGTAAGAGTAATAATTGAATCATCAGAATATTTAAATTATAAAAGTTTTTTTTTGCAAAAACCTGATCGATTAGTTTTAGATATAGAAAATATAGAAATAGATTATGCAATAACAAAACATATAGAAAATCTTACAATAAACAGTTCTTATATTAAAAATATAAGAACTGCTAAAAAAAACTCGAACTGTTTTAGGTTAGTATTTGATTTAGAACAACCAATTGACTCTCAAACATTCACTCTAAAACCAGTAGCTAGTTATAAATATAGAACTATTTTAGATTTATACCCAAAAATTACAAATGATCCAATTAAAGCAATCATATATAATCAAAAAGAATACAAAAATAATAAACTAGAAGAAACAATAATAAATCTTATAACAGATAATGATTGTTATGACAAAAAAATAATAAATAATAAAAAAATCATAATAGTAATTGATCCTGGGCATGGAGGAGAAGATCCTGGAGCTATAGGAATTAATGGTTCAATGGAAAAAAATATAGTCTTATCAATATCAAAAAAAATAGAAAAATTATTAAAAACACAAAAAAATATTGTGACTTATTTAACTAGAAATGATGACTGTTTTGTACCTTTGGCTATCCGAACACAGAAGGCTAGACTTTTAAAAGCAAATATTTTTATTTCTATCCATGCAGATGCATGGATAGACCCTGAAACAAATGGTGCCTCAGTGTTTGCCTTGTCAAATGATAAATCCTCCAGTATACAAACAAAATGGCTTGCTGATAAAGAAAATAGATCTGACTTAATAGGCGGTGTTAACTTATATAATCAAGATGAAAAAGTAGCTAAAATACTACTGGACTTGTCTACTGCTACACAAATTAATGAATCAAAAAAAATAGGAAATATCTTATTAAAAAAATTAGCAAAAATTAGCAAATTACATAATAAAGATGTAGAACAAGCAGAATTTGCCATTTTACAAATTCCTGATATACCATCAATTCTAGTAGAAACAGCATTTATTAGTAATCCTAAAGAGGAAAAATTACTCAACTCAAATCAACATCAAGATAAAATAGCTAATGCTATTTTTAAAACCATTATTGAGTATTTTAAAATAGAGTGTAACTCAAATTAAAAACAAGAAAACATATTAAATTTGATGAGATGAATAAAAATTCAATTTACAAAAATCGTGCAATATTAAAACTTTCAGACTTATTAGTAAGTCAAATAGCTGCAGGAGAAATTATAGATAGACCTTCTTCAATTGTAAAAGAATTGCTTGAAAACTCTATTGATGCCAAGTCAACTTCTATAGAAATTTATCTTGATGGCGGAGGCATAAAACAAATAACAGTAATTGATGATGGTCAAGGAATAAGCAAAAAAGATTTAGCAATGGCAATGACTAGACATGCGACTAGCAAAATATATAACTTAGAAGAGTTAAACTCTACATTATCACTAGGCTTTCGTGGAGAAGCATTAGCTTCTATCAGTTCAATATCTGATTTGACTATCATTTCCCGCATAAACAAATCACAAAATGCTTGGCAGATTAACTCGATAACACAGAAAATACTTCCTGCCTTAGGTTTGCCAGGAACAACAATTAAAGTACAACAGATTTTTGATAATATACCAGCACGCCGAAAATTCCTCAAATCTGAAGGAACAGAATGGCTTCATTGTCTATCTATGATAGAAAAAATAGCCATATCACACCCAAATATATGCTTTAAAATATTCCATAATAAAAAACTACAAAAACAATGGGTAAAAAATGAACCCTTTAGCAGAATCAAAGACGTTTTTGGAAAAAAAATTACAGATCCATGTCTTAAAATAAATCAATCAAGTAATGACATAACAATTAGAGGTATTATCTCTCAATCAACTAATACTAATTTAAAAGCACACTATCAGTACTTATATGTAAATGATAGATATGTACAAGATAGGATCGTAAATCATGCTATCAAATCAGCATATCAAGATATATCACACCACAATAGTAAATTATCATTTATTATATTTATTTATATTAATCCTAATCTAATAGATGTAAATATTCACCCACAAAAGAATGAAGTGAAATTTCGTGATAGCAATGCAATTTACAAATTTATAAGAACTGTGATTAACAAAACCATTTCTAGCAATAGGAATCAAATTGTTTCTAGACCATTAGAAGAAAAAATAATAGAAAATACTGTTGATAATAATTACAAACAAATAAATATGGATTATTCTGTATTTAATAACATAAACAACAATGTTTTTGAAAGCAATTCAAAAGGACAGCAATCACAAATAAAACAGAATAATAATAATAATAATAATAATGAATACCCACTTGGCTTAGCAATAGCACAGATACATGGTATATATATATTATCTCAGAATAAAGATGGACTGGTTATAATAGATGCACATGCAGCACATGAACGTATAGTATATGAAAATCTTAAAAAATCGTTTGCTAACCGTTCGATACAAACGCAAACGCTTATGTCTCCTTTAGAAATAGAAATTAAAGAAGAGTTTATAGAAATTGCTGACAACCATAAATCTGATTTACTAAGTTTTGGGTTTGATATAAGTTGTAACATAGAAAATTCTTCTATTTCTATAAAACATATTCCTTCTATAATAAAATTAAATAACATTGAAGAAACCTTATTAAATATCTTTGATGAAATTAATTTAACAGGACAGTCATGCTCTATTTTAGAAAACCATTATAAAATACTAGCTACAATCGCATGTCACAGTTCTATCAGGGCAAATCGCATATTAAATTTAGAAGAAATGAATAGTTTATTAAGACAAATGGAACTTACAGAAAAATCTGACTACTGTAATCATGGAAGACCTACATGGGTTCAATTTAGCATTAAACAAATTGATAAATTCTTTTTAAGAGGTAAGTAGTTATTAGTACACATCAGCCCAACATCATTTGCCTTACTGGACCAACAGCTTCAGGTAAGACTTCTGTCGCCATAGGATTAGCCAAACACTGGCCAATAGAAATTATTAATATGGATTCAGCCACTATTTATAAAGAAATGGATATAGGATCTGCTAAGCCCTCTAGGGAAGAACAACTAAAAACTAAACATCACCTATTAGATATAATTGATCCAGTTGATTCATATTCAGCAGCAAGTTTTTGTTCTGATACATTAGCTTTATTATCTAATATACTAGAAAGAAAAAAAATACCTATAATAGTTGGTGGAACAATGATGTATTATAAATCTTTAAGAGAAGGTATTGATGACTTACCTACTTCAAATCAAGCTATACGTCAAATAATAGAAGAACAAGCCAGTAAAAATGGATGGCCTTCCCTACATAACTATTTAAAAAAAATAGACCCTACCACAGCAAATAGAATAGGTATTAGAGATAAACAAAGAATACAAAGATCATTAGAAGTTTTTTTTACAACAGGGAAACCATTATCAAGTTTACTAAAGGTAAGAGACAATCAACTAACTAATAAAAAATATAAATATATCACTATTAGTTTAGAGCCCTCAAATAGATCTGCTCTACATGATAGAATCACCAAAAGATTCAATATAATGATGAAGAATGGACTTTTAGAGGAAGTATATTCTCTTTTTAAGAGAGGCGATCTCAACACAACAATGCCATCAATAAGATGTGTTGGATATAGGCAATTATGGGAATATTTTGAAGAAAAAAATTCCTTAGAATTTGCTGTTGAAAAAAGCATAATAGCCACTAGGCAACTAGCTAAAAAACAGATGACTTGGTTAAGATCCCAACCAGAAAGAATTATTATAGATTGTTTAGATCAAAACTATAATAAAAAAACTATAGATGCCTTAGCACCTATAGTTAACAACAATTATAAAAATTATACGTAAAAATTTACACCACATAGGTACTAGGCATATTTCTTTCTCTATTTACTATTTCACCTATTTTTATTACGTCTTCACCATTAGATGAAAGCTCACCCATTATTAAATCTGCTTGATGCTTAGGAACTATTAAAACCATACCAATTCCACAGTTAAACACCCTATACATTTCAGTGTCACTTATATTGCCAGATTTTTGTAGCCAATTGAAGAGATCAGGCATTCTCCAAGAGTCCTTATATAGTTTAGCTGAAATATTTTGGTTCAAAATTCTAGGAATATTATCTAGTAAACCTCCACCAGTAATATGAGCGAGTCCTTTAATACCTTTACCAAACTTGTTAATTACTGACAAAATTGATTTAACATAAATTTTAGTTGGAGCCATTACTACATCAACAAGTGGTCGCCCATAAAAATCTTGATAAGGTTTAGAACCAGTTATATCTATAATTTTTCTAATTAAGGAATATCCATTAGAATGAGCCCCACTGGAAGTTAAACCTAAAACAATATCTCCAACATCTATCGAACTGCCATTTATAATAGATGATTTTTCGACAGCACCAACAGCAAATCCAGCAAGATCATATTCGCCATCTGGATACATTCCAGGCATCTCTGCTGTTTCACCTCCTATCAATGCACAGCCTGATAATTCACAGCCCTTAGCAATGCCAGCTATCACAGCAGAAGCAATATCAACTGATAGTTTGCCACAAGCAAAATAATCTAAAAAAAATAACGGTTCAGCACCTTGTACTAATATATCATTTACACTCATCGCTACTAAATCTATACCTACTGTGCCATGCGAATTCCATTCAAAAGCTAAACGTAATTTTGTACCAACTCCATCTGTTCCAGATACCAAAACTGGATCAGCAAATTTTTTTGGAACTTCAAATAAAGCACCGAATCCTCCTATACCAGTCAATACTTCAGAGCGTATTGTCTTAGCTGCAAAAGGCTTTATTTTGTTAATTAAAGCTTCACCTGCATCTATATCAACACCTGCATCACGATAATTTAAGGAAGTAGAATTTAAATTAGACATATTTAACTTTATATAAAAAAAACTACAATTAGCTAGAATGAAAGTAATATTCTAACCACCACACTATAATGTATATTTATAACATCTTTTCTAGACTTGTTGTCAACGATATCATGAAACTCATTGATATATTTCAACAAAGTATAGTATATACTAGAGATATAATTATTTATACTCAGTAATAGATTAACCTTTAAAGCATGAAACAACATCAGCTTATTTTAAATATACTACCTAACATTGAACCATCTTTATCTAATTATATTTTGGGAATAAATACTGAAGCATTACATGCTGCTAAATCCATAACAGGAGGAAGAGCTTTATATATATGGGGTGATAAAGGTTCAGGAAAGAGCCATATATTGCGCGCAATAACCAATGAAAGAAATAGCCCATATATTAACTATACAAATTGTTATGAAATATTCAATCTAGCAATAAATAATGAAATAGAATCTATTCCAAAATTAATAGCTATAGATGATGTTCATCTACTAAGTAATAGCCAACAATCTGGACTATTTAGTCTATATAACCGTTGGCGTGAATTATCACAAACTGACAAATCTTTTGCTATGATTTTATCAGGTGATAAAAACCCAATACTTATGAATGTAAGAGAAGATTTAAAAACTCGTCTAGGTTGGGACATATCATTCCGTATTGAACCATTATCAGATCAAGATAAATTAAATGCGTTAAAAACATTAGGAAATAAACTCGGTATTAGAAATCTAGATAATGTTATCCAATGGATGTTAAAATATTGCAACCGCGATATAAAATATCTCATGAACCTACTAACTTTACTAAATAAATATTCTATTTCGACAAAACGTCCAATCACCATAAATTTACTTAGAACTATGCTAAAAGAATCGGAGTCTATACAGATATGAACAACAATCTTGCCCTATTCGACCTAGATCATACCTTGATACCTATAGATAGTGATTATCAATGGGCTAATTTCTTAGCAAAAACAGGCAGAGCTGGCACAACACCAGAAATAGCGATTAAATTAAATAATGAATTAATGGATAAGTATAATCAAGGCAAATTATCAATAGAAGAATCTGCGGAATTTATGCTTGGTTTACTAAAAATACATAATCCCTATGATTTGTCAAAATTTCATGAAGAATTTATGCAAAAAGTAGTTAGGCATTCAATAAAAAAACAAGCAATAGATCTTGTACAAAAACATCTAAACAAAGGTGATCTTTGTGCAATAGTAACAGCCACTAATAATTTCGTAACCACACCAATAGCTAGAGCATTTGGAATACCATACTTGATAGCAACAGAAGCTGAATACATTAATGGTAGGTATACCGGTAAATTTATTGGAACTCCTAGCTTTAAAGAAGGTAAGATCATTCGCGTAAATCAATGGTTATCTACGTTAAATAGCAATTTTGATGACTTTAAAAAAACATATTTTTACAGTGACTCTATAAATGATCTTCCTTTGCTAGAAAAAGTTACTAATCCAGTAGCTACTAACCCCAGTGAAAAACTTAGATCCATAGCTCAACAAAGAAATTGGAAAACCATAGATATTTTTGAAAATCTAGATGACAATAAATCTTAATGCTTACAAAAACAATTCATAAAATATGCTATTTTTTTGGATATATGAAACCTAAAATAGTGAAACAAAATAAACACAACATCAATATAGATAATATATCAACTAACGCCATAAAGGTATGTGAGACTCTACAAAAAGCAGGGTTTGTGTCCTATATAGTAGGAGGTGCTATTAGAGATTTAATTGTAGGGTTAAAGCCAAAAGACTTTGATATAGCAACAAATGCTAGCCCGGAAGAAGTTAGATCACTCTTTAGAAGAGCTTATATAATTGGCAAGCGTTTTAGAATCGTCCATGTAATTATGGGGAAAGAACTTATAGAAATTTCAACTTTTAGGTCCCCTCCTTTGGAAAAAGATGAGTTTGGACGCATATTGAAAGATAATTCCTTCGGTTCACATCAAGAAGATGCATCTAGAAGAGACTTTACTATAAATTCACTGTACTATAATCCGATGAAACAAGAAATAATTGATTATTACTCTGGATTAAAAGACTTAAAATATAAAAGAATTAGAATAATAGGAAATGCAGGAGAAAGATATAGAGAAGATCCTGTAAGGATGTTAAGAGCAATAAGATTATCTACTAAAATTAATGGAACTCTAGAAAAAAATACTAATATTGAAATAGATGCATTAAAAGATCTAATTGTTAATATCCCTCAAGCAAGATTATTTGATGAAATAATTAAAATCCTTACATGTGGAAATTCTTTTTCTTGCTTAGAACAACTACATGCTAAAAACATATTACATAATCTAATTCCATCATTAAATAAAACATTCACAAATAAAAAAGATATAAACTTCCTAAAAATCGCATTAAACAATACTGATTATAGACTTTCAACAAATAAAAGCATCAGCCCTGGATTTCTATTAGCTATAATACTATGGGAGCCAACAAAGTCTTTATGGAAAGAATTACTATCTAAGCAAAACAATTCTTTTTTATCAATGGATCAAGCATCAGAAAAAATTCTTTTAGAACAATCAAAAACTCTAAAAATACATAAAAGAATTACTATAGATGCAAAAGATATTTGGTTAATGCAAGCAAAATTAGAAGCAAAAAATATAAAAAATTACTATAAAATTATCGAACATGCTAAATTCAGAGCTGCATTTGATTTCATGCAACTAAGAGCAGAGTCAAAAGAGATAGATAATGGATTATCAAACTGGTGGGTTGATTTTTATAAAGCTGATGATGATTTAAAAAAACAGATGATTAAAGGAAAACAAAATAAAAAACTAAAAAACAAAAAATAATTACATTTATTTTAAATTTTTAAATAATTAACAAAAATGCATTCTATAAAAACTTATATTGGATTAGGCTCTAATCAAGGCAACAGTATCGCAAATATTAAAAATGCTACAAACCACATTTATTCTATTTTTCATAAAAACAATTGTAGAACATCTAAATTGTATTCAACTACACCTGTCGATGCTGACGGTCCAAATTTTACTAATTCTGTAATGGAGATCTATTTGACTAACAGTCCAATAGATCTCCTTGATCAGTTGCAAAAAATAGAAAACAAATTTGGAAGAACAAGACCATATAAAAATGCTCCTAGAACTCTTGATATTGATATATTATTGTATGGTAATCAAATAATACAAAGTCATGATTTAATAATCCCTCATCCTAGAATGCATGAAAGACTATTTGTTTTAAAGCCATTAAAAGATTTAGAACCAAATATAGAATTACCTATTTATGGAAACATTAATAATTTAATAAAAAAAATTAAGAATCAGGAAATTAATACTATTGAGTAATATAAAAAATTTCAAATAGAATAAAACAATTCAAATACAATATGCTTTTTGCAAAAATACATAAAATGCTTACATTTCAACAAATTATATTTAATTTACAACAGTATTGGAATAAACATGGTTGCACAATATTGCAACCTTATGATATGGAAATAGGTGCCGGCACATCTCACACAGCTACTTTCCTAAGAGCTATAGGACCAGAACCATGGAGAGCAGCCTATGTTCAGCCATCTAGACGTCCTAAAGATGGCAGGTATGGAAAAAACCCTAATCGTTTACAACAATATTATCAATTTCAGGTAATCTTGAAACCGTCTCCTCTTGATATTATAGATCTATACATAGATTCCTTAAAAGAATTAGGCATAAACCCAATAGAGCATGATATTCGTTTTATTGAAGACAACTGGGAAAATCCTACATTAGGCGCCTGGGGCCTAGGATGGGAAGTATGGTTAAATGGAATGGAAATAACACAATTCACATACTTTCAACAAATAGGTGGAATGGATTGCAATCCAACTACAGGGGAAATTACTTATGGTCTAGAAAGATTAGCAATGTATTTACAAAATGTAAATAATGTATACGATATTACTTGGACAAAAAATCACCATGATATTTCCATATCATATGGAGATATTCACCTTCAAAATGAACAAGAACAATCAAAATTTAATTTTGAACATGCTTCAATTGAAATGTTATTTAATCATTTCAATGACTATGAAAATGAAGCAAAAAAATTAGTAGAGATATCGCTGCCAATACCAGCTTACGAAAAAACATTAAAAGCGGCTCATATATTTAATTTATTAGATGCGCGTGGAGCGATAAGTGTCACAGAAAGAGCTTCATATATAGGAAGAATACGTAATTTATCTAGATCGATTGCACAAACATATTATACTACCAGAGAAAAAATAAACTTCCCTTTAATATCGAAATAATATTATCTAATGGAACATGAAGAAATGAGAACAAAGGCATTAACGATAGAGTTATTAACGGAAGAATTACCACCAAAAAAATTATTGGAAATTGAAAATACTTTTACTAATTCTATAAGTTTGAATTTGTCAAATAATAATGTTATAGGTGTAAATAATATTACAAATTGTTACTCTACTCCAAGAAGATTAGCTATTTCATTTTCTGATGTACTAGAAAAGTCACCTGATGTAACAAAAAAAGAAAAATTAATGCCTAAAAAAATAGGATTAACAGAAAACAATCAGCCTACACAAGCATTAATAAAAAAACTATATTCCAAAGGTTTAGATGAAAAACATCTGTCTAGCGTAAAAATTGAATTGAATGAACAACAAGAATATTTAACAATAGAAAACTCTATATCTGGAAAAACAATTCAAAACATAGTCCAAGAAACAATAACTACAACAATACAAAATATATCTAATCAGTATCAATCAATGAGATATCAACTTCCAGATGAAGTCAACACAGTTAAATTTATTAGACCAGCAAGGAATCTGCTTGTTTTATTTGGCAAAGAATTGCTAGATATATCTGTTTTAGGAATCAAGTCTTCAAATGAAACTATTGGACATAGATTTATGTCCAATAGTTTCATAAAGATAGATCATGCTAATAAATATGAGGATATTCTAGAAACAAAAGGTTTTGTAATACCATCTTTTATAAAAAGAAAAAAATATATACTAAATGAATTAAAAGAAAAAGCAACTCAAATAAATTCTATACTAGGGAATCATGAAGAATTAATGAGTTTATTAGATGAAGTAACAGCCACAGTTGAATATCCATCTGTATATATAGGTGAATTTGATAAAGAGTTCTTAGAATTACCTAGAGAATGTTTGATATTGACGATGCGATCACATCAAAAATACTTTCCTTTATTTGAAAAAGAAACTAACAACTTAATAAATAAATTCCTAATTGTAAGTAATGTCTATTCTGGCAAAGAAGAAAATATAATAACAGGAAATCAAAAAGTAATATATCCAAGATTATCTGACGCTAAATTTTTTTACGAAACAGACAATATTGTATCTCTAGATAAGCGCGTCTTAAAACTAAAAAACGTAATATATCATAATAAGATAGGTAATCAACTAGAACGTGTAGAAAGATTACGCATAATAAGCAAATATCTTGCAAATAAATTAGCAACTGATCCTATATTAGCAGACCGTGCAGCAATGTTATCAAAATCTGATTTAGAATCATTAATGGTTGGTGAATTTCCTGAATTACAAGGAATCATGGGGTCATATTATGCTAAACAAAATGGAGAATCTGATAGCATAGTAGACGCATTGAAAAATCAATATATAAATAGATTTGATCAGCCTGTTACAAGCAAAAATATCATCTCAGCTATACTTTTTCTTTCTGAAAGAATAGAAAAAGTAATAAGTTTATTTAGCATAAAAATATATCCTAGTGGAGAAAAAGATCCTTATGGACTCAGAAGAGCAGCTATAGGGATAATAAATATTTTTGAGAAAATGGTTGAAGGCAAAACACTAGAAACAAACTATTCTAATTATATCGATATACTAGAATTATCTGAATTAACATTATCATTATTTCATCAAAAAAATATTGATTTAGAAACCCCAAAAAAAGCAGTAGATTTCATACATGATCGTTATAAATACCAATTATTAAATAATTTCAACAGAGATATTATAGAATCAACTTTTGCAAAAAAACCACCACTACATCTAATACTTCCAATATTAAAAACCTTAGAAATATTTAAAACCACACCAAAATTATCATTGTTTCTTATAACAAATAAACGCATAAACAATTTTTTGAAACAAGATAATCTATCTACAAATTACTTTGAAGAAAAATTAATAGACAATGATGCTGAAAAAATACTTTATGATGCTTTCTTAAATACAAAACATGTTCTATTAGAACTATTACAACTTGGAAAGTTTTCAGAATATTTAGAATTAACTTATTCCTTAATCTATAAAACGGATAATTTTTTAAATAAAGTAACAATAATGACGACAGATAACAGAATTTGCAATAACAGATTGTTTCTTTTATCGAAGATAAGAGAAATAATTAATAATTTTGCAGATCTTTCATACTTAAACCATGAAAATAACAATATTTGATAAAATCTCATAACATAAAAACAAAATTTATTTATCAAAATATGAAAACATTAATAATTTTTCTAAGATCTTGTATATATGTATTATTTTTAATAGTAACAGTTATACCGTACTCAATATTAAGTCTAATGACTTTCGCTTTACCACTAAATATACGTTATAAAATAATAACATTTTGGCCTAAAATAGCATTATTTGGCTTAAAATTTATATGTAATCTTCAATGTCATATAAAAGGAATAGATCGAATCCCAACTCAACCTTTAATTATTGTATCTAATCATCAATCTATATGGGAAACTCTATTTTTTATTGCATATTTTCCTAAAAAAATATGCTTTATATATAAGAAAGAACTTAACTATATACCTTTTTTTGGATGGGGATTAATTTTATTAGATATGATAGCAATTAATCGCTCTGATGGATTCAATTCTTTTAAAAAAGTATCAGAGATAGGCACAGAAAAATTAAAACATAATTATTCAATATTAATTTTCCCAGAAGGTACAAGAGCTCCATCTGGAAAAATACAAAAATTCAAAATTGGAGCATCATTATTAGCAAAGAATACTAGATGTAACATCCTACCAATAGTACATAATGCAGGTAATTTTTGGAAAAAAAATAGTTTTATGATACAGCCTGGCATCATACAACTATCTATAGGTGATGTAATAACAATAGATTCATTAACTCCTGGTGAGATCAACATAATAATTTATGAATGGATCAAAAAAGAATTCGATAAAATAAATTGCCAAGATCATATTAATCAGAATTAATTTTTTATTTTATAAAACCATGGCAATGCTTAAATTTCTTTCCACTTCCACAATAACATGGATCATTACGCCTAATTTTCCCAATATGCTTTACATTATCAACTTCACCTGCAGAATGTACATTACTATTAAAGTCGACTAACAGCAAATTCTTTGCTATATCTTTTTTTATATTTTCTAACATTACAGAAAAATTCTCAAAAGCCTCTTTTTTATATTCTTGTTTAGGGTTCTTTTGAGCGTAACCTCGAAGATGAATGCCTTGTCTCAATGAGTCTAAGAAAGATAAATGATCTCTCCAATTTGTATCTATAGACTGCAGAAAAATAAATCTTTCTATTTCTATCCAATCTAAATTACCAGATATATCTTTTCTATTTGAGTAAAAGCTTATTAAATCATCTGCAACTAAATTTAACAAAGCATCAATATCTTCAATATTATTCTGAAAAAAATTGGTTAAATCTAAATTCACATGTAATAGATTTTTTATAGCATATTGGAATTCTAATAATTGCTCTTTATTAGAAATATCAATCAATATAGACTGGGCAATATTATTTATTACTGTTTTAAAAATAACACTAATAGAGTCAATAAAAGATTCTCTTGATAAAATCTCATTTCTTTGTACATAAACTATTTGACGCTGTTCATTTGCTACATCATCATACTCTAATAATTGCTTTCTTATGTCAAAATTCCTACTTTCGACTTTGCGTTGTGCGTTTTCTATAGCCCTATCAACCAGGCTAGATTTAATCGGTTCACCATCAGGCAATTTTAAGTGGCTCATTATCTGTTGTAATTTTTCACCAGCAAAAATTCTCATTAATGAATCATCAAGCGATAAATAGAAGCGAGAAGACCCTGGGTCTCCTTGTCTACCAGACCTGCCTCTCAATTGATTATCAATTCTTCTAGATTCATGCCTTTCTGTACCTATAATATGCAAGCCCCCAGATTTTTTAACATCTAGATTTAAAGAACTCCACTCTTTTCTTAATTTCTCAATAATTATATCTTTAGAACTAGCATCTATATTATTGCTATACAAAATTTTATCTATATGCTTATCTACATTACCTCCTAATAGAATATCAGTACCACGTCCTGCCATATTAGTAGCTATAGTTATAGAATAAGGCTTACCAGCTTCAGCAATAATATCAGCCTCGCGTTCATGTTGTTTTGCATTTAGAACATTATGTTTCAAATTATTCTTTTTCAACATATCAGATAAAAGCTCTGAATTCTCAATACTCGTAGTTCCTACAAGTACAGGCTGACCCTTATCATTACAAGACACTATGTCTTTTAGTATGGCTTCATATTTTTCTTTATTCGTTTTATAAATATGATCGTTATAATCATGTCTTACAAGTGGCTTATTGGTTGGTATTACCAAGGTTTCTAAGCCGTATATTTCTTGAAATTCATAGGCCTCAGTATCAGCTGTTCCCGTCATTCCAGATAACTTGTCATACATTCTAAAATAATTTTGAAAAGTTATTGAAGCCATAGTATGATTCTCTGCATTAATAGCAACTCCTTCTTTAGCTTCAATTGCTTGATGCAAACCATCTGACCAACGCCTACCACTCATTAACCGACCAGTAAATTCATCTACTATAACAATTTCATTATTCTTAATCACATAATGGTGATCTCTTTTAAATAAATTCCAAGCTTTTAAAGCTGCCATAATATGATTGATTAGATGAACATTATTATAATCATATAGAGATTCATTACTTTTTAATAAACCATGCTTTTTTAAATAAAATTCTACATTTTCATGACCTGACTCTGATAAGTAAACTTGCTGAGTTTTCTCATCCACCCAGAAATCTCCGTCAGGCTCATTACCTTCTCTATCTGGCTCTGAGACCATACGTCTTAATAAAGGAATGATACGATTAATTTCTATATATAGGACTGTACTGTCACTTGAAGCTCCAGATATTATCAAAGGAGTGCGTGCCTCATCTATCAGTATAGAATCAACCTCATCAACAATAGCATAATTTAATATTCGCTGACGTTTGTTATCTAAGCTAAATTCCATATTATCTCTTAGATAATCAAAACCAAACTCATTATTTGTTCCATATGTAATATCAGACCTATATGCAGCAATTTTCTCTTCCGCAGTCTGATTTGCAACAACAACCCCTATAGATAAGCCTAAAAAATTATATAGTTTACCCATCCATTCAGAATCTCTACGTGCTAAATAATCATTAACTGTAACAACATGAACACCTTTAGAAGGTATAGCATTTAAATACACAGCTAAGGTAGCTGTAAGAGTTTTACCCTCACCTGTTCGCATTTCAGCAATTTTACCATTATGTAAAGCAATGCCTCCTAATAACTGCACATCAAAATGACGCATGTTATATACTCTTTTGCTTGCTTCCCTAACAACAGCAAATGCTTCTGGCAATAAATCATCTAAAGAAATGCCTTTTTCAAATTGTTGACGAAATTCTTTAGTTTTAGATTTAAGCTCGTCATCAGTTAAAACAATTAGTTGATTCTCAAAACTATTTATTATATTAACTAAATCATAATATTTTTTTAATAACCGATCATTACGACTACCAAAAATTTTTTTGAATAAAAAGAAAAAGTCCATTGCCAAACTATAAGACCCCATTATAAGATATCTAGACTCAATCACTAGATTTTGATTTTTGCAAAAAATTTAAATTTATATGCTGTATTGGTTATTATAATTTCATTTCTAATAAGAATTAATTATTTTACAATCTAAATATTAAACTCTATATAATAATTATTTTATCAGCATAAAACTATACTCTACATATAAAATGGCTATTTACTATAAAAAAAATAAAGGAAACTATCATAATATATTGGATATACTAGTTGTTAAATGGTTATCTTTAGATAAAAATACCAATAACATTATAAACATAGCACAAAATATGATAAGTATAGAACATGCTATTTCTATATTCATACCTAAAAACTTGAAAATTTCGTATAAACTTATCAAATTTGAGAACAATATTCTATCAATTGCAGTACCAAACTCAGAAAATGCAACAAGAATACGTTATTTCTCAACAGACATTATAAAAAATATACAATCAAAATTTCATTTAAAAATTGATACAATAAAAATAAAAATATATAGCAATTGTTTTGTAACACATAAACCACTTGCAAAAAATAGTGCAAAATGTTTTCTCAATGAACATAGTTTAAATAACTTCAAGAAATTGCAAAATAAAATACAAGAAGGTCCTTTAAAAGAATCTATATCAAATTTGATAAAAAAGAACTCCACCTTTATAAGAACATAGTCAACATTATACTATCCTAATTCCTTGTTATTACCTTATTAACAAAAGGTAATATATTCACATGCATCTTTAGTTTTTAACAAAGATCTAACTAATTTATTGTTCAAAGAATGACCAGATTTGCTAGCGGTATAACGAGCTAGTAAAGGATGACCTAACAAATATAAATCTCCTATTGCATCTAAAATCTTATGTCTTAGAAATTCATCTTTATAGCGAAGACCTTCATCATTTACAACCTTATTATGGTCTAAAACAATAACATTCTTCAAAGAAGCACCTAACGCTAATCCTTTGGATCGCAAATAGTTAACGTCTTCTATAAAACCAAAAGTTCTTGCCATAGAAATATCTTTTATATAAGTTTCCTTAGAAATATTAATTTCCATGTTACTAGCAGTATCCATAATGGCAGGATGATTATAGTCAATTGAAAAATTTATAACAAATTCACTACAAGGCTCTAACTTAGCATATTTTCTGTATTTTTCACATTCGTCAAAAACCTCTATTGGCTTAATTATTTTTATAAACTTTTTAGGTTTGTTTTGTTCAACAATGCCAGCTGCTAATAATAAATTAACAAATGAAATAGAACTGCCATCCATTATTGGAAGTTCTTCTGCATTAATGTCTACATGTAAATTATCTATTCCCAAACCACATAGAGCAGACATTAAATGTTCCACTGTAGACACTCTTACATCACCATACTGTAAAACTGTAGCCAATTTAGTATTACATACATAATTTGCACAAGCTGGTATATCTATAGTTGGGTTTATATCAACCCTATGAAATACAATGCCACTATTAACATTAGCAGGCCTTAAAACCAAATCAACAATCTGTCCTGAATGGATACCAATACCTCTTATACTAACAACTTTCTGTATGCTACACTGTTTTAGCATAAATAAACCCTATACACAGAATATAAAATATTATAATCTAATCAACTCTCTTTCTTAGAAAGCTAGGAATATCGAAATCATTATTACTTTGAACAGATTTATCATTTTCAATATTAGAATCTTTTAATCTAGGATTCGTAATGACAGATGGAGTAGAAACTCTATTTTGATATTTATTAGAATCAAAAGCTGATCTCTTTTTATCAATAGAAATACTCTGCAATTTATTATTATTTATATCATCTGTAAACTTATTCAAACCAGTTGCCACAACAGTAACTCTAAGTTCATCGCCCATAGAATCATCATAAGCATTACCAAAAATCACAGTAGCATCTTCTGATGCATAAGCACGTATTATTTCCATAATTTCACGAGTTTCCTTCATTTTTAGTGATCTATTAGAAGTAATATTAACTAGCAATCCTTTTGCCCCTTCTAAATTCACTCCTTCTAATAAAGGGCAAGAAATAGCCTGTTTTGCTGCAATTTTTGCACGTTCTATACCAGATGCTACTGCAGTACCCATCATAGCTTGTCCATGCTCGCCCATAATTGTACGCACGTCTTCAAAATCAACATTAACATTACCATCAACATTAATTATTTCTGCAATACCAGCACAGGCATTATGTAAAACACTATCTGCAGCTTTAAAACAATCTTCTTGTGTAGAATCATCATCCATAAACTCATAAAGATTCTCATTCAAAATAACAATCAGAGAATCTACATATTTTGATAACTCTGCTATACCTTCTTCTGCTAAACGTAAGCGCTTATTGCCTTCAAATAAAAATGGTTTTGTTACAATCCCCACCGTCAATATACCTAAATTTTTTGCTATTTCTGCAACAATAGGACTAGCACCTGTACCTGTACCTCCTCCCATTCCTGCAGTAATAAATACCATATGGGATCCATCTAACACAGAACGTATCTCTTCTCTCGCCGTTTCCGCATGTGCCCTTCCTTGCTCTGGTTTTGCTCCTGCACCTAAACCAGTCTCTCCAAGACGTATTTGCACAGGAGCATTAGTAGCAGCTAAAGCTTGAGAATCTGTATTTGCACATATAAAATCAACACCTTTAATTCCACTATTAATCATATGTGCTACAGCATTACCTCCTGCACCTCCGACCCCTATAACTTTTATAATTGTTCCTTTAGAACTATTATCTAGAATCTCAAACCTCATATGATCCTCTCAAACCCTTTTTATATCACGGTATAATTTTAATAATATTATTACTAATAAAAATATTTTTAAATATGTAAAATAATAATCTCACCGGTTATTAAACAATAAAACTAGACTCTATATCTAGAATATAGCATAATATTATTTACTTCTTAAATGAAGCCATTGATAATATGCTCAAACATAAGTCTTCATAATTAATTCCATTCGCTCTTGCTGCAATTGGCATGAGTGAATTTATAGTCATACCAGGGCAGGTATTAATTTCTAATAACCATGCTTTGTTAAATTTATCCAAAATAATATCTATTCTAGCCCAACCTTTACAATGAATCACTTCATAAGCTTTTTTACATATCTTTATAAGATCATTATTTAGCTCTAAAGGTAACTTAGCAGGACATAAATACTTAGTTTCTTTGGAAAAATATTTACTTTCATAGTCGTAACACCTATTATCAGGAGTAATTATTTCTATAATTGGCAGAACGTTAATACCTGAAGAATTTTCAATAATAGAAACAGTCAGTTCTCGACCAACAATCAATTTTTCAGCAAAAACTTCATTATTAAAAACTGATGCATTTATATATGCTTTATCCATATCATCATACAGCTTTACTACTGTTGTTCCTACGGTAGAACCCTCTCCAACAGGCTTAACAATTAAAGGCAATCCTAAAAAATCACATGCATTACTAAAATCTTTTTTTCCAGATAAGGACATAAAATCAGGAGTTAACAATCCTTCATATTTCCATAGTTTTTTAGTAATTATTTTATTGATTGATATACTAGATGATAATTGACCACTTCCAGTATATGGAATACCTAATAGGTCTAGAATACCCTGAATAACACCATCTTCTCCAAATCTACCATGTAATGCAATAAAAACGACAGAAAATTTTGCTTCTATCAAATCAGCTAGACTGTTAATTCCCGTATCAAACAAATGAACATCCAACCCCTTACTCTTCAACGCATTGAATATATTTTTCCCTGAGATCAAAGACACCTCTCTTTCAGAGGATTGGCCTCCATACAGCACTCCAACCTTGCCAAAAGATATAGTCATATTAAATCTCCTATTTGACAAGCCACCTTACTAATAGATCCTGCCCCCATAATAATTACAAGATCATTATTTCTAACATAATCAATAATAGCTTGTGGCAAATCTGTACTGTTTTCTATAAAGATAGGATCTACTTTTCCTGCCAGTTTTACCACTCTAGCTAATGACCTGCCATCTGCATCTATCAACGGATCTTCCCCTGCACTATAAACCTCTGTTAATAATAAACAATCCACCGTGCTCAAGACATTAACAAACTCATCAAAACAATCTCTAGTTCTAGTATATCTATGAGGTTGAAAAACCAGAATTATGCGACTATTAGGTCTGGCACCTCTTGCTGCAGATATTGTTGCTGCAATTTCTACAGGGTGATGACCATAATCATCTATAACTTCGAAAAAACCACCTTTATGATTACTAGAAACTGGAAACTTGCCAACATAAGTAAACCTTCGCCCAACTCCAGTAAAAGAATCTAATGCATTGCATATATCATGATCAGAAATTTCCAGCTCAGTTGCAACTGCTATAGCAGCTAAAGCATTTTGTACATTATGCAACCCAGGCAAATTTAATCTGACTTTTAAAGGACTAACCAATTTATCAATAGATCTTCTAACGGTAAAACACATAGACATATTATTTGCTTGAATATCATAGGCATATATTTGAGCATCTGAATATATGCCATATGTAATAACAGGCCGAGAAATACATGATGTTATATTAGAAGCCATTTCGTTATCAGAGCATATAATTGCTTTACCATAAAAAGGCAATCTATGCACAAAATCTATAAAAGATTGCTTCAGTCTATCTATATTATGAGAATATGTATCCATATGATCTGCATCAATATTTGTAATAACAGCCATTACAGGTAACAAATTCAAAAAAGACCCATCAGACTCATCTGCTTCCACTACTATATATTCACCCTCACCCAAACCAGCATTAGAACCTATGGAATTTAATTTACCACCTATCACAAAAGTTGGGTCAAAACCACCATGTGCTAACATGCTAGCAATTAAACTAGTTGTAGTAGTCTTCCCATGAGTACCAGCTATGGCTATGCCTTTCTTAAATCTCATAAGCTCAGCTAACATAACAGCCCTTGAAACAATAGGTATATGTTGACTCTTAGCTGCTATTAATTCAGAATTTGTATTTAATATCGCTGACGATACAACAACTACCTCAGATCCATATATATTTTTAGGATCATGTCCTATATATATAACAGCTCCTAAAGAGATCAAATGTTTTGTAATCAAAGATTCTTTTATATCTGAACCCGTAATATAATATCCTAGATTGAGTAGAACTTCAGCTATTCCGCTCATTCCAGAACCACCTATTCCTATAAAATGTATATGTCTAATATTTTTTTTCATACGTGTTATTTTTCTTAAATCTCTCACAAGACTCAGCAATAATATTATTAGTATCAGGCTTATATAGAGAATGTGCTTTAACAGCTACTTTTAAGAGATCATTTCTATTAATCGTTTTCAACCAACAAGCCAACCATTCTGGCGTAAGTTCATCTTGCTTTATAAGCCATGCAGCTCCAACTCTATATAGAAACTCAGCATTTTTCCATTGATGATTCTTTACAGCGTTAGGAAAAGGAATTAATAAAGAAGCAACTCCAACAGCTGTGATTTCAGCAATAGTCATTGCCCCAGATCTACAAATCACTAAATCAGCATTAGATAATTCTTGAGATATATTATCTATAAATCCTACACAATCTGCCTTTAAACCAAGTTCTTTATATTTTTCATTTATTTTCTTTACATGTTTATTTCCACATTGATGGAACACTAAAGGCCTTTCTTCTGTGGGCAATAAATGAATAGCCTCCGGCACGCAATTATTAATGTCTCCAGAACCAAGACTGCCTCCCAATACTAGCAATTTCAATGTTTTATCGGCCCTAAGATCGTAGCGATAGTAGGATGAAGATATGTTTAAAAATTCATTACGAACTGGATTACCAACAAACTTTATATTTTTATAATGATCAATAGGATAACCACTCAAAACTTGTGATGCAAACTTATAGAGAATGCTATTTGCTCGACCCATAACTGCATTTTGTTCATGCAGAACAATAGGTATTCTCTTCAATGAAGCTACTAAACATACAGGAATAGTTATATAACCACCCATACCAATTACTAAATCTGGTTTTTTTAAATAAAATATTTTCCAGACATTCATCATCGAAATTAAAAGTTTAAATGGAAAGCTTAACAATGTAGTAATTTTTCTATTTGGTAAGCCATCAAAATTAATAGAACGAAAATCCACTCCATTTGATCGAACTAGATCACTCTCCATTTTATGTCTATTACCTAGCCATAGAACATCCCAATTTCTTTTCTTTAAAACATCAGCTATAACTAACCCTGGCATAATATGTCCAGCAGTGCCTCCAGCCGCAATAATTACTAAACTTTTTTTCATATTTAAATCTCTAACAAGAGTTTTTAGATTTTCTATAAAAAAAACTAATTTTAAATGGAAAATTAGCTATATAAACATAGCTAATTATACGCTAACGATAATCAAACAAAGAAATTGTTATGATTTAGCAAGTGTCATTACTGCATTAGAGAAAACATTGCCTCTATGACTATAGTTATCAAACATATCAAAACTAGCACAAGCAGGAGATAATAAGACCACATCTCCTCTACTTGCGTAACTAGACGCTTTTAAAACAGCATCTTCCATAGTAAATGAAAAGAAACAAGGGACATTTGCTATTTTGATTGCTTCAAAAATCTCTGAGCTATCTACACCTATCAAAATAACTATCTTTGCATATTCTGCAATTGTGCTACAAATATATGAAAAATCTTGATTTTTTCCTACTCCACCCATTATCAAAATAGTTTTTTTATCAAAACTCTTCAAAGCTGTTATAGTTGCACTTATATTAGTTCCCTTACTATCATCAAAATAACTCACTCCACCTATTTCAGCTACAAATTGTATTCTATGTGGTTCTCCTAAATAATCACATGCTGTTTTTAACATAGAACTAGTTAATGGCATGATAAAACTAATTAATTGCAAAGAAGCTAATACATTAGTGTAATTATGTATCCCTCTAATTTTTAATAAATTGGATTTTAATAAATAACAATTAAATCCTTTCTTTAAATCTTCTTTATAGTTAAAATCATCATTACTTATCTTGCAAAGACTATTAGATTTTTTTTCAATAAAAACTACAAGCCATTTTGAGTCTTCTCTAGTAACCAAACCAAAACAAGAATCATGCGTAGGAACATCTGATCCAAAACTATATGAATCTATTTTGGAATTTAACATTTTTTGCATTAAAACGTGATCATTACGATTAATTATTGATGTTTTTGATATCCTTAAGAGATTTACTTTTGTCTCCCAATAAGAATCTACAGTTCCATGCCAATCAATATGGTCAAAGTCCAGATTCAAAACAACTGACACATCTGGGCATAAAGACTTGATCGTATACAGCTGGAAACTTGATATTTCCAAAACCCATACTTCAGGCAAAACATCTTGTTCTACCTCATCCATCAAAGCCTTTAAAACTGGAGGACCTATATTCCCGGCTTTACATACTAGCACCCCAGATTTTTTAAGTATTTCATAAGTTAAAGATGTAACTGTAGTTTTTCCATTAGTCCCAGTAATAGCTATTATTTTAGGATTATAGTCATATTCTATTTTTAAAAAGCTTAAAGCCCTAGCAAATAATTCAATATCTCCGATAATTTCAATATTTTTTTCATTAGCTGCTGCAAAAATTTTTTTACCAAAAACTTTATTGGGACTAATTCCTGGACTAATAACTATATAAGCAACTCCTATTAACCACTCTGTATAAAAATCTTCATTACATCCTAAGTAAGATGTAATGTTTTTGCTAGGAAAATTCTCCTTTAATTCTACAACACCTTTAGAGTCTATAGAAGAATCTACCACTATAATATCGAAACCTGAATACAAACACCACCAAGCAGAAAACAATCCAGAATCACCCAGACCTATTATCATAACCAACGGATTATTTTGAATTTTCATCTTATAAAATCAAAGAAGATAATGATATCAATACTAATATAATATTTATAATCCAAAATCTTACTACTACTTGTGTCTCTTTCCAACCTGCAATTTCAAAATGATGATGAAGCGGAGTCATTTTGAAAAATCTTCTACCAACTCCATATCTTTTTTTTGAATACTTAAACCAAAAAACCTGAATCATAACAGAGACAGCTTCAACAACAAAAATACCACCCATTATAACAAGTGTTATTTCCTGTCTGACAATAATTGATATAACTCCCAATGTTGCGCCTAAAGATAAAGAACCTACATCACCCATAAATACTGTAGCAGGATGAGCATTAAACCATAAAAACGCCAGTTCAGAACCTATTATCGCAGCACAGAGAACCAATAGTTCATTAGAAGAATTTACATAAGGAAATAATAGAGTGCTCGAATAAGTTTCATTGCCAATTATATAAGCAAAAATACCTAAAGCACCAGAAACCAAAATGACAGGAAAAGAAACAAGACCATCTAAACCATCAGTTAGATTAACGGCATTACTTGTTCCAACTATAACAAAAACAGTTAAAAAAATAAAAGTTATAACACCTATTTGCCAATTAAAAGATTTAAAAAATGGCAGCAATAGGTCATAACTAAAACAAGATCTTTCATCTATAGTAATCTGGACTATAACAAAAGCAATTATTACCGCACTAACTATCTGTAATAATAACTTTAATTTTGCAGAAATTCCCTCTGGATTATTATAAACAACCTTAATAAAATCATCAAAAAAACCTATTGTTCCAAATAAAATCATTGTTATAGATACAGTCCAAATATACTTATTATTTAAATCAGTCCAAAAAAAAGAACTAATAAAAATTGATATTAATATAATGAGCCCTCCCATTGTTGGAATTCCTTCCTTAACTAAATGAGATTTAGGGCCATATATACGAATCGACTGTTTAATTTTTAACTGTTGTAATTTCCTAATTAGATATGGAAATAATGAAACACCTATGAACATAGATGTGAAACAAGCCCCTAAAGCTCTAAAAATAATATTTTCACATGCCTGAAAACAATCAAGGTATTTAAAAAACTCATAAAACATTTATTCCTCTATTATAGATTATTATTTTCAAAATGAGATATAATTCGTTCCATTTTCATAAAACGAGATCCTTTTACTAAAACACTAGCAGGCCCTGAAATTTTATTTATTATTTCAATAATTTCTTCTATATCTTTACAAACCAAAGAGTTAGCACCAAAAGATTCTAATAAGACATTACTAAAATCTCCTATAGCAATTAATGAATCAATACCATTTTCATATGCATATTTCCCTATTTCATGATGCATACTGTTGCCATCTGAACCAACTTCGCCCATGTCACCAAATACTAAAATCTGAGGTTTCTGTAATTTCTTTAACACATCTATTGCAGCTATAGCAGAATCAGGGTTGGAATTATAAGTATCATCTATTAATATGACTCCATTATCAAGCCTGTGAAAACACATCCTTCCTTTTAAAGATTGGAAACAGGAAATATATTTAATGGCTTTAAAAAATGGAATGCCAAAAGCCAATGCAACAGTAATAGCAGCCAAAGCATTCTTTAAATTATGTATTCCTGGAATATTTAACGTTAATGGAGATGATATCTCTGCATTAAAAACAACAATACAACTAGTTTTTTCTTTCGATAAAAATACATCTTTTGCATATACGTTACAATCTTTATTAAGGCCGAACCGCAAAACTTTTTTCCCGATAGATAGCTCATCCCAGATTTTGGTACAAATGTCATCTCCTGGATATATAACAAATCCATCCTCTGCAATAAAATTTATAACACTCCCATTTTCATAGGCAACAGAATTGACATCTTTCATAAACTCTTGATGTTCTCTTTGAGCATTAGTTATAACAGCTATATTAGGCTTTACTATTTCAGACAGTATGTTAATTTCGCCAGGATGATTCATTCCAAGCTCAAAAACACCAACCTTATGGTTTTCTTTAAGTCCTAATATAGTTAAAGGTACACCTATATGATTATTAAGATTACCTTTTGTATGATGACAATAATCATTGCCTAGAAAACTAGATAAAATAAGCGAAATCATTTCTTTAGTAGTTGTTTTTCCATTACTGCCAACTACTGCTATAGAAGAAATATGACACTTTCTTCTCCATGAAAAACTTGTGTCAATTAATGCATCATAAGTATTATCAACTAGAATTTGAGGTATTTTTTCTGAAGGATGCTGCAAGTCATGAGAAACAATCGCAGCACAAGCACCTTTTCTATATGCAGAATCCAAATAATCATGACCATTAAAGTTAGGGCCTTTTAAAGCAAAAAATAAATTACCTTTTTCTAAAGATCTAGAATCTATTGAAACACCAGACGCATTAGGTAAAATCATAGCTAATTGAGACCATTGCGTATCATCAAAAAATATTTTTCCATATATACCATCTTGATATTTTTCATGACCTTTACCTGCTATCAAAACAATATCACGATAATCTGAATTCCATATTGCATATAATATTGCTCGAGAACGTTTACTAATGACAAAAACATTATCAGAATAATCATTTCCTTCTAACATTTGAGATATAATTACTTCAGGATCTTCACTACGTGGATTATCACTAGTAATTACTACTTTATCAGAAATTGATAAAGCAATTTTAGTCATATCTTTTCTTTTTCCTTGGTCTCTATCTCCACCACACCCAAAAACACAAATTAATTTTCCTTGTTTCAAAATACTTTTCTCTTTTAAAGAAATCAATGTTTTCTCTAAAGCATCAGGAGTATGAGCATAGTCTATAACAACAGTTGCCATATTATTGTGTCTAAAACCTAACAAAGGTTCAACAACCTCCATTCTTCCATAAACATTTTTTAGTTTTTCTATGGCATGGATGATATCTTTATTGGCCATACCAATGGTTTTTAAAACGCCTACTACCAATAAAACATTCGATATGTTATGCTCGCCTATAACACCAAATACTACATTAGAAAAATAATCGAAAATAGCTATTCTAAAACTATAACCTTTTTCAGTTTTACTTATATCATAAGCTGATATATTAGGATCTAACTGATGATCCAAACCAAATGTTATTTGCAAACTACGTGGAGTTTGTTTTAAGATTTCCCTACCAAAAAAATCATCAATATTTATCACAATATTACTTAAAGATTCAAAACTAAATAATTTGCTCTTTGCTAATTGATAGGCATTTAAATTTTTATGATAATCCAAATGATCTCTAGTCAAATTAGTAAAACAAGCAATTTTTAACTTCAATGAGTTTAATCGCCCTTGATCTATGCCTATAGAGGATGCTTCCATAACTATAAACTCCACACCATCCATATACATTTCAAATATTATCCAATGCATCATTAGGATATCAGGAGTAGTTAATCCTCTATAAATAACTCTTCCGTCAGGCAAAATAGCACCAATGGTTCCTATAACCCCACATTTTCTACCATGATTATTTAAAGACTGTGCTATCCAATTTGCACAAGTGGTTTTACCATTTGTTCCTGTAATAGCAATAATTTCAATTTTTGATGAAGGCTGGCCGTACCATTTATCTGCTAAATAACCTAATATTGCACCTAAATTATGAACCTTTAAGCACTTGATATTGTTCTGTTTTATAAGTTCATTTGACACCTCAAAATTTTTTTCTATTACAATAGCAGAAGCTTTCTTATTTATAGCTTCTGCTATATATAATGAGAGATCATTTTGATTAGACACTCCATTTAAAACAAACACGTCTCCATGCAATATTTTCCTAGAGTCTGGAATTAGACGAGCATAATTTGGTGTATTTTTTTTTAGCCATAGAAATACTTCCTCAACCTGATATTTGGAGGCATCTATTAAATTTATCATAAATATGCAATCCTTAATTTTTCGTGCACATTAAAACAAAAAATTAATTCATAATTTAAAAACTAAATCACCTATTAAAGGAAAGACTTTTGAGCAACTCTTAAAACAGCAGAACGAGCTCGTGGATTTCTTGAAACCTCGCTTTCATCAGGTAATATTTTTAATACCTGCCTTACTTTGGGAACAGGTAAATCCTTTTGTAGCAAAGGTAGTCCTGCATATATAGATTTTTTTGACTCATCAAATGTAATGATGTTTTTAATAATTCTATCCTCCAAAGAATGAAAACTTATAGTTACTAATACTCCCCCTGGTTTCAATATTTCTATGGCTGACGTTATACCTTTCGATAAGTCAAATAATTCGTTGTTAATATAAATCCTTAAGGCTTGGAAACTTCTAGTCGCTGGATGTTTACCATTCTTTTTTTTAGGTATAACAGAGGATATACACTCGGCCAGATCAAGGGTTGTTGTAAATGCCTTCTTCTCTCTACGTGCAACAATTGCTTTTGCAATCTTAAAAGCAAACCGTTCTTCGCCATAATTAAGTATAACTTCCCTAATTTCATCAACGCTTGCTATAGACAACCATTCAGCTACTGAAATACCTTTTGTAGGATCCATTCTCATATCTAAAGGACCTTCTTTTAAAAAAGAAAAGCCTCTACTACCATCATCAAGTTGTGGAGACGAAACTCCAAGATCTAATAGAATCCCATCAACACAAGAAATATTTCTATGAAAAACCTCATCCTTAATATTAGCAAAACTGCTATGAATAGCTTCTATCCTATTATCTTTTTCTGACATTTTCCTAGCAAATTCAATAGCTTCTGGATCTTTATCAAACACAAGTATTTTAGAACTATCATCTAAAAAACTTAATAACTCCTGAGTATGCCCACCTCGACCAAAAGTACCGTCTATAAATATCCCACTTATAGGATCATGATCTCTTGAAGAAAACATATGTATCTTTTGTTCTTTTTTTAATAAAGAGTTTACCGCTTCTTTTAATAAAACTGGTCTATGTTCAAAATTCATGCTAAAAAATATATATTAAGAAAATACAATTTAAAAGATTTGTTCTATATTAGGGTAAGCAATAAGAAATTGAATCATCAAACAAGAGTAAGCCTATAGGCCGGATTCTGTAGGTTTATTAAAAATAAACTGATGATCATTCATCTGCACAAATTTTTGCAAATTTGTTGTAGCCATCTACCCGCATACTAAAGCGGACTACTCTTCATGATATAATATCAAACGCATGCCTATTTGATGTTGCTCCGGATAAAGGTTGCCGCGTTTCACCTTGCAAAACCAATGATTTTATTATCAATAAGTTAATTGCAAACTCGTCTCTGTGGCCCTATTTCTTAGCTCTATACAATAGAATTATACAAAACTAGACGGCTGTTAGCCGCTATCCTATCCTGTGGAGTCCGGACCTTCCTCGAAATATATAAAATATCCCGCGATCACCCAACTTACTCTCAAATATATTTTAATGTAATTTGAGATTATATGAAACAATTTAATTTTATTTTCTTAAAAACTTATTAATTTAAAACATATGAAATTATTTGACCTAATTATTATTTCCGGAGCTACTTTATCACATGCAAATCATAAAATATTAGATAATATTAGCTTAGCAATTAAAAACAATGATCGTATTGGATTGATCGGAAGAAATGGATCTGGAAAATCATCTTTTCTAGATATGATCGATGGGAAACACTTAATCGACAATGGATCCATAAGCAAAAAAGCTAACATAAAAATATCTTATGTTGAACAAGAGCCAATATTGCAAGAAGATATTAATATATTTAAGGCTATATACAATGACATGTCATCTGATTATCAACATTATGATAACAATAAAGTAGCAAGAACTAAAAAAATAATCAATGATCTTAATCTCGATGAAAATCTCTTAATAAAGAACATATCAAAAGGAGTATACAAAAAAGTAGCACTAGCAAAAGCAATAGTAAGTGATCCTGATTTGTTAATGTTAGATGAACCAACCAACCATTTAGATATTGAAGGAATAGAATATTTTGCAGATAAATTATCTAAATGGAAAAAATCATTAATTTTGGTCACACATGACCGTTATTTTCTAGATAAAACTACCAATAAAATTATTGAAATTGATAAAAATAAAATATTTTATTTTCCTGGTAACTATTCCAAATGGCAATCTCATAAAGATCAAATTATCGAATCAGAAGAAACATTGGAAAAAAAACTTGATGAAGTCTTACACCAAGAAGAATTATGGATTAGAAAAGGTGTACAAGCAAGAAGAAAACGTAATGAAGGTAGAGTTAGACGTTTAGAACAACTTAGACAACAACGAGAAGAAAGAATAAAAAACACAGGAACACTCAAAATAACATTTAATGAAAGCAAGATATCTGGAAAAATAGTATATAAAGTTAAATCCGTTAGCAAAAGCTATAATAATATAAAGATTATAGATAATTTTTCTACTGAAATAATAAGAAAAGATAGGGTTGGTATAGTTGGTCCTAACAGTGTCGGCAAAACGACATTATTAAACATAATTCTACAAAAAGATCATCCAGACTCTGGTAGCGTAGAAACTGGAACAAACATAAATGTGGGCTATTTTGATCAACAAAAAAATTCTCTATATGAAGATAAGACTATTTTAGAAAATATAAGTATAAATGGAGAATGGATATTCTATGATAATAAAAACATACATGTTATTAAATATCTAGAAAATTTTCTATTTCACCCATCTAAGATTCATAACTTAGTAAAGACTCTATCAGGAGGAGAAAAAACAAGATTAGCATTAGCAATGTTATTATCAAAGCCCACAAATGTATTAATCTTAGATGAACCAACCAATGATCTGGACATAGAAAGCGTAGAAGTTCTAGAAGAAAAACTACAAAATTACCATGGAACTATTATAATAGTTAGTCATGATCGCACCTTTCTAAATAATATAGTTACTCAAACAATAGTATTCAAAGGAAATGGCAATTGGATTAATACATTTGGAACAATAGACACAAATGAGTACTTCTACTATAAAAAACAAGAAAAAATCAATAAAAACATATTGATAAACAAAAACCCAGAAAAAAAATCAGGAAACAAAGTAAGTAAGCTACAACCTTGGGAAGTAAAAGAATTAGAAGAAATTACAAAAACAATAACTACATTAGAAAACAAACTATATGAACTAACAGCAAAGCTTAGCACCCCTCAAATGCATCAAAAACCTAATCCAGAATTAGAGGAAATAAATATAAAAATAGAAACAATATCTCTAGCAATTGAAGAAAAATATTTAAGATGGGAAACTCTTGAAGAAAAAAATAACAAACACAACAACACTTAATTAAATACACCAGTTAATCGTGCTGCCAGCTCCTAAAGGAATAAGTTGGATTTTACCTATCTCTAACATATCAGGAATAATATTTTCTTTTCTATGCAAAACAAAAAAATCTCTATTTCTAGGCAAGCCATAAAAATCAGGACCATTAAAACTAGCAAAAGCCTCAAGCTTATCTAAGCTATTATTTTCATCGAAAATACTAGCATATAAAGCCATTGCATTATATGCATTATAGCAACCTGCACATCCACATCTATTTTCTTTTAAAGAACGGATATGAGGAGCGCTATCTGTGCCCAAGAAAAAACGTGCACTACCACTAAAAACAGCTTTAAGTATAGCCTTTCTATGTTCTTCTGCTTTTAGTATTGGCAGACAGTAAAGATGAGGGTTTAATCCTCCAGAAAAAAGGCTATTTCTATTATAGATCAAATGTTGAGGTGTTACTGTAGCTGCAATTGGACCTGTATCTTCCATAACAAAGTCTACTCCCTCTTTTGTAGATACATGTTCAAATACTAACTTTATGTCAGGAAAATCTCTTCTTAAAGGAGTCATGATCTTATCAATGAAGAATCTCTCTCTATCAAAGATATCAATATTTTTATCTGGTAGCTCTGCATGAATTAAAAGAGGCATACCAATATATTGTAATTTCTCAAGCACTTCTCTACAATTTTCAAATAAATTAGAAACACCTGCAGTAGAATTTGTTGTAGATGCGGCAGGATACAGTTTAAAAGCAAAAACAAAACCTGATGAATGAGCATTTAAAACCTCTTCAGGTTTAGTATTATCTGTTAAATACAATGTCATCAATGGTGTAAAACTACTTTCTTTAGAAATTTGATTATTTTTCTTTAATCTAGCAAGTGAATCTAAAATTCTATGTCTATAATTCTTTGCCATGTTGGTGGTTGTAATAGGCTCAGATAAATTTGGCATTATTATAGCTCTTGAGAATTGCTTAACTGTATCAAAGATAACAGCATCTAACATTTCTCCATCCCTGAAATGAACATGCCAATCATCAGGCTTAGTAATTATAATACTATCAACTAATTTATCCATATATATAAATCAAACAAAATATAAAGTCTATGTATTTGTATTATAAGGAGAGATCTCATCACATAAACAACTAAAACCTTTAACCAAACGATACATTACCCAAACAACAGTTAATAAAATAACTAGATATCCAATATAAATAAAAGTTAAAATAAGACCTAATGTTATTAAAAATAAAGATAACCAAAAAGTATACAGTAACCAATCAAAATGCTCCACATACATAGCATTACCAAGCTCACCTCTTTTATTATATATAATAACTACAGACAAAAGAGTTGATGGCCAAAAAAAGCCTGATGTTATAAAGCCTAGAGCAAAAAGAATATATACAATCTTTGTTATTGTTTTAGGATTTGAAAAAAAGCCTGAAGATGAGGAATCAGAAAAACTCACTGTATTATCTCCTTGAAAAATCAAATATTTAATAATCCAAGTCTAGTACTAATAAATATTTAGCACAACAAAAAAATAAAACTATCTTCTCTAACATTCCCACATCATATGGTAAAAATTATACTAATAGAACAACTATACAGAGTATATAGCATATTAAATAATCATCCATATCATAGAGATTAATTATTAAGAATTAATTTTAGATACAAAAAAACCCTACAGACTCTTATCTGTAGGGTTTTAAATAAAAGCCTGACGATAACCTACTTTCACAGACTAAAAGTCTACTATCATCGGCGCAAAGGCGTTTAACTGTCCTGTTCGAGATGGGAAGGAGTGGAACAACCTTGCTATAGTCATCAGGCATAACCTGTACGCTGTTTGTCTACAAAATAACAAACATAAAAATAATCTAAGAAGAAGCAACAAAAATATAAATTAGGATGTAACCACATTAATTAATATCATAACATATAATTATCTCAATAACCTGTAGAGTTATAGGATCAAGCCTCACGGGCAATTAGTATCGGTTAGCTTAATACATTACTGCACTTACACACCCGACCTATCAACGTCCTAGTCTTGAACGACCCTTTAGGGGGATCTAGTCCCCGGGATACCTTATCTTCAGACGAGTTTCCCGCTTAGATGCCTTCAGCGGTTATCTCTTCCGTACTTAGCTACCCGGCTATGCCATTGGCATGACAACCGGTACACCAGAGGTACGTCCACTCCGGTCCTCTCGTACTAGGAGCAGGCTCTGTCAAGTATCCAACGCCCACGGCAGATAGGGACCAAACTGTCTCACGACGTTTTAAACCCAGCTCACGTACCTCTTTAAATGGCGAACAGCCATACCCTTGGGACCGACTACAGCCCCAGGATGAGATGAGCCGACATCGAGGTGCCAAACACCGCCGTCGATATGAACTCTTGGGCGGTATCAGCCTGTTATCCCCAGAGTACCTTTTATCCGTTGAGCGATGGCCCTTCCATTCAGAACCACCGGATCACTATGTCCTGCTTTCGCATCTGTTCGACGTGTCAGTCTCACAGTTAAGCACGCTTATGCCATTGCACTAACAGCACGATTTCCGACCGTACCTAGCGTACCTTAGAACTCCTCCGTTACTCTTTAGGAGGAGACCGCCCCAGTCAAACTGCCCACCATGCACTGTCCCAAATCCGGATAACGGATCAAGGTTAGAATCGCAAACAATCCAGGGTGGTATTTCAAGGTTGGCTCCACATAACCTAGCGGTTATGCTTCAAAGCCTCCCACCTATCCTACACAAGATTATTCACAACCCAATGCAAAGCTACAGTAAAGGTTCATGGGGTCTTTCCGTCTAGCCGCGGGTAGATTGCATCATCACAAACACTTCAACTTCGCTGAGTCTCAGGAGGAGACAGTGTGGCCATCGTTACGCCATTCGTGCAGGTCGGAACTTACCCGACAAGGAATTTCGCTACCTTAGGACCGTTATAGTTACGGCCGCCGTTTACCGGGGCTTCGATCAAGAGCTTGCACCCCATCACTTAACCTTCCGGCACCGGGCAGGCGTCACACCCTATACGTCGACTTTCGTCTTTGCAGAGTGCTATGTTTTTAATAAACAGTCGCAGCCACCGATTATCTGCGGCCTCTTCATGCTTTGAGCGCAAGCTCATCACAATAATGAGGCATACCTTCTCCCGAAGTTACGGTATCAATTTGCCGAGTTCCTTCTCCTGAGTTCTCTCAAGCGCCTTAGAATATTCATCCCGTCCACCTGTGTCGGTTTGCGGTACGGTCTTGTACAGCTGAAGCTTAGAGGCTTTTCTTGGAACCACTTCCAATCACTTCGCGAAATATATCCGCTCGTGCCACACCCTCGAATTACGTGACCGGATTTTCCTAATCACCTTCTATAATGCAGCAACAGGGAATATCCAACACCCTGATGATCTTCCACGATCCGTCCCCCCATCGCACTGTACAATGGTACTGGAATATTAACCAGTTTCCCATCAGCTACGCATCTCTGCCTCGCCTTAGGGGCCGACTCACCCTGCGCCGATGAACGTTGCGCAGGAAACCTTGGACTTACGGCGAGGAGGCTTTTCACCTCCTTTATCGCTACTCATGTCAGCATTCGCACTTCTGATACCTCCAGCAGCCTTTACAAGCCACCTTCACAGGCTTACAGAACGCTCTCCTACCGCGTGTAATAAAACACGCCCGCAGCTTCGGTTTATTGCTTAGCCCCGTTACATCTTCCGCGCAGGACGACTCGATCAGTGAGCTATTACGCTTTCTTTAAAGGATGGCTGCTTCTAAGCCAACCTCCTGACTGTCTATGCCTTCCCACTTCGTTTCCCACTTAGCAATAATTTGGGACCTTAGCTGGCGGTCTGGGTTGTTTCCCTTTTGAGTCCGGACGTTAGCACCCGGTGCTCTGTCTCCCACGCTGTACTTGTACGTATTCGGAGTTTGCCATAGTTTGGTAAGTCGCCATGACCCCCTAGCTATAACAGTGCTCTACCCCATACAGTAATACGTGAGGCACTACCTAAATAGTTTTCGGAGAGAACCAGCTATTTCCAGATTTGTTTAGCCTTTCACCCCTATCCACAGCTCATCCCCTAATTTTTCAACATTAGTGGGTTCGGTCCTTCAGCACGTGTTACCGTGCCTTCAACCTGGCCATGGATAGATCATCTGGTTTCGGGTCTACACCCAGCGACTAAATCGCCCTATTCGGACTCGCTTTCGCTACGCCTCCCCTATTTGGTTAAGCTTGCCACTGAATGTAAGTCGCTGACCCATTATACAAAAGGTACGCAGTCACGGAATAAATCCGCTCCTACTGTTTGTATGCATACGGTTTCAGGATCTATTTCACTCCCCTCCCGGGGTTCTTTTCGCCTTTCCCTCACGGTACTGGTTCACTATCGGTCGATCACGAGTATTTAGCCTTGGAGGATGGTCCCCCCATATTCAAACAGGATTTCGCGTGTCCCGCCCTACTTTTCTTACGCTTAGTTCCACATCAAAGATTTCGTCTACAGGGCTATCACCTACTATGGCAAAGATTTCCATCTTTTTCGACTATCAATAACGCTATAACGTAAAGGCTGATCCGATTTCGCTCGCCACTACTTTCGGAATCTCGGTTGATTTCTTTTCCTCGAGTTACTTAGATGTTTCAGTTCACCCGGTTCGCTTCTACTGACCTATATATTCAGTCAGTGATACCCTCTTAAGAGGGTGGGTTTCCCCATTCGGACATCTGCGGATCAAAGTTTGTTTTCTAACTCCCCGCAGCTTTTCGCAAGATACTACGTCCTTCATCGCCTGTGATCGCCAAGGCATCCACCATATGCACTTATTCACTTGATCCTATAACACTAAAGGCTATATGAATTAAAGTTAACTACATGTTTGTGCTGTTCATAAATATTCTAAAGATTTTACTCTCAAAGAACATAATTATAATTAATGCAATCACAACCCTAATCGTATAGATTATACAAAATGTAAAATCTATACATATTTATGTTGCGTCTCTTCTAGATTTTTAAAGAACAATCAGCTAATAAAACTTAATTTTTAAACTTGAAACAAGCCTAAAAATTAAATTCTAAATTGGTGGAGGTGAACGGGATCGAACCGATGACCTCCTGCTTGCAAAGCAGGCGCTCTCCCAATTGAGCTACACCCCCATAGTACCACAGAAAGGTATTACTCAAACAGATGGTGGGTCTGGTTGGACTTGAACCAACGACCCCCGCCTTATCAAGACGGTGCTCTAACCAGCTGAGCTACCAGACCCATGCATTTATAGGGTTAGCATAACTTTGGGCAAACCCCAATGAAGAATCTGTCGCAACCCTGCTTACTACCAATCTCAGCTAAATAACAATCGATAATTGTAGGCACTTAATATGTAGTTCATATGCTCTTAAAGGAGGTGATCCAGCCGCACCTTCCGATACGGCTACCTTGTTACGACTTCACCCCAGTCATGAATCCTACCGTGGTAATCGCCCTCCTTGCGGTTAGGCTAACTACTTCTGGTAAAACCCACTCCCATGGTGTGACGGGCGGTGTGTACAAGACCCGAGAACGTATTCACCGCGACATGCTGATCCGCGATTACTAGCGATTCCGACTTCACGTAGTCGAGTTGCAGACTACGATCCGGACTACGATCGGGTTTGTGGGATTAGCTCCCCCTCGCGGGTTGGCAGCCCTCTGTCCCGACCATTGTATGACGTGTGAAGCCCTACCCATAAGGGCCATGAGGACTTGACGTCATCCCCACCTTCCTCCGGTTTGTCACCGGCAGTCTCATTAGAGTGCCCTTTCGTAGCAACTAATGACAAGGGTTGCGCTCGTTGCGGGACTTAACCCAACATCTCACGACACGAGCTGACGACAGCCATGCAGCACCTGTGTTCTAGTTCTTTTGCAAGCACTCCCAAATCTCTTCGGGATTCTAGACATGTCAAGGGTAGGTAAGGTTTTTCGCGTTGCATCGAATTAATCCACATCATCCACCGCTTGTGCGGGTCCCCGTCAATTCCTTTGAGTTTTAATCTTGCGACCGTACTCCCCAGGCGGTCAACTTCACGCGTTAGCTGCGCTACTAAGATCCGAAGATCCCAACAGCTAGTTGACATCGTTTAGGGCGTGGACTACCAGGGTATCTAATCCTGTTTGCTCCCCACGCTTTCGTGCATGAGCGTCAGTGTTACCCCAGGAGGCTGCCTTCGCCATAGGTGTTCCTCCGCATATCTACGCATTTCACTGCTACATGCGGAATTCTACCTCCCTCTGGTACACTCTAGTTCGGTAGTCAAAAATGCAGTTCCAAGGTTAAGCCCTGGGATTTCACATCTTTCTTTCCGAACCGCCTGCGCACTCTTTACGCCCAGTAATTCCGATTAACGCTCGCACCCTACGTATTACCGCGGCTGCTGGCACGTAGTTAGCCGGTGCTTATTCTGCAGGTACCGTCATTCACATCAGATATTAGCCAATGCTATTTCTTCCCTGCCAAAAGTGCTTTACAACCCTAAGGCCTTCATCGCACACGCGGAATGGCTGGATCAGGGTTTCCCCCATTGTCCAAAATTCCCCACTGCTGCCTCCCGTAGGAGTCTGGGCCGTGTCTCAGTCCCAGTGTGGCTGGTCGTCCTCTCAGACCAGCTACGGATCGTCGCCTTGGTGAGCCATTACCTCACCAACTAGCTAATCCGATATCGGCCGATCCAATAGCGCGAGGTCCGAAGATCCCCCGCTTTCCCCCTTAGGGAATATGCGGTATTAGCCACGCTTTCGCGTAGTTATCCCCCTCTACTGGGCACGTTCCGATATATTACTCACCCGTCCGCCACTCGCCACCAAACCGAAGTTCGTGCTGCCGTTCGACTTGCATGTGTAAAGCATTCCGCTAGCGTTCAATCTGAGCCAGGATCAAACTCTTCAGTTTAATCTCTGCATTTTGCGCAAATTCAAAATAATTTGAAAATACGATTTACTCAAAAAAATAAACAGGTTTCTCAGATGTCTCTGAGAAAAAAATTTATAATTTAATGAGTACTTACTTGTTTGTTTTTAGCACGACATATATAAATATATGCCTCAAAACTACCATCAAGTACCCACAATTATCGATTGTTCAATTGTTAAAGATCAGTTGGATTCACAAATTCAATTATTTGCGAAACAGATGACGATTATCTATCATAAAGAAGATAATGTCAACATTTTTATAAATAAATAAAATATCTTAATAACAACTAATATATGAAATGTTTCGTATAATGTAATTGCATTACGAAAGTATATCATTAATTAATAACAAATACCATGAATTATAAATCCACACAATACGAAGATATACTCATAAGCACTACGTGTTTTGAGACAAGAGTAGCCATACTTGAAAATAGTATAATACAAGAATTGCATATTGAGCATAATATGCAAAGAAATATTGTTGGAAATATATTTATAGGAAAAGTAATTAGAGTGCTTCCTGGATTACAAAGTGCTTTTATAGATATAGGGCTAGATAAAGCTGCATTTATACATATATCAGATTTTCGAGAAAATAAACATGAAAATACTATGACTCCTTCTATAGAGAAGTTTATTTTTCCTGGAGAAACAATTTTAGTACAAGTAATAAAAGACCAGATAGGAACAAAAGGAGCCCGTGTATCAACACAAATTAGCATAGCTGGAAGAATGTTGGTGTACTTACCATTCGATAACTGCCTGGGAGTATCTCAAAAAATAAAATCAGAAATAGATAGAGAAAAAATAAAAACAAGAGTCCAATCTCTAATAACCAATAACCGAGGAGGCTTCATCATTAGAACACAAGCTGAGGAAGCAACTGATGAAGAAATATCTGCTGATTTAAAATATTTAAATACACTATGGGAAAATATAATAGGAACAGCTAAAAGCAATAGGTCACCATCCTTAATATATAAAGACTTAGATCTACCTCATAAAACATTAAGAGATATGGTCACCCAAAAAACAAGGGCAATCAATATTGATTCAGGCCATGTAGCAAATAATCTACTAAATTGGGCAAAAATATTTAACCCGTCTATCACAGAAAAAATTCATTACTATGATAAAGAAACATCTATATTTGAAGCAGCAAACATAGATCAAGAAATCAACACCGCATTATCAAAAAAAGTAGAACTGAAATCAGGTGGATACCTCATAATAGAAGAAACAGAGGCCTTAACTAGCATAGATGTTAACACAGGTGGTTTTGTCGGTGGAAAAAATTTTAAAGATACAATCTTTAGAACAAATCTTGAAGCAACACAAGCTATTGCCAGACAGTTACGCTTACGAAACCTAGGAGGAATAATCATAGTTGACTTTATAGATATGGATGATCAAGATCATAAAAAAGCTGTCCTAAAAGAATTACAAAAGTCCATATCAAAAGACAGAACCAAAATTACCTTGAGCGAATTTAGTCAACTTGGTTTAGTTGAAATGACAAGAAAAAGAACTAGAGAATCATTAACGAATCAATTATGCGAACCTTGTAATATTTGCCAATCTAGAGGCGTGATTAAAACATCTAGAACAATATGCTATGAAATTTTGAGAGAAATAGTAAAAGAATCAAAACAATTTAACCCAAAAGAATTCAGAATAATCGCTTCTCAAAAAATAATTGATATGTTCCTAGAAGAGAGTCAATATTTGACAATCATAGAAGATCAGATAAAAAAACCAATATCATTAATAGTAGAAAATGGATATTACCAAGAACAATATGATATAGCACTTTTATAACTACTCTCCAAATTGAATGTTATAAAAAGATGAATATAAACCTTTCTTACTTAACAAGTCATTATGAGAACCTGATTCTACAATTTTTCCTGAGTCTACAACAAAAATTCGATTAACTTTTCTTACTGTAGATAAACGATGAGCAACAATCAAAGTGGTACGGCCATATATTAATTTTTCCAAAGAATCTTGTACATAACGTTCTGATTCATTATCCAAAGAAGATGTAGCTTCATCAAGCACTATTATTGGAGAGTTTTTTACAAGAGCTCTGGCTATTAACAGCCTTTGACGTTGGCCACTAGATAAAAGTACGGCATCTTCCCCTACTTTAGTATACAAACCATTCGGCAAACTATTTACAAAATCCAATAGATTAACAGCCTTCAAAGCTTCCTCTACTCCTTTAATGCTGATGTTATATAATCCATAACAAATATTAGAAATAATTGTATCATTAAAAAGTATTAAATCTTGTCCTACGAAAGATATATTTGCCCTTAAAGCTTTCAAGGTCATTTTGTTTATGTCAAATCCATCTAATAAAATCTTACCTGAATCAGGAATTATAAATCTGGATAACATATTAATTAAAGTAGTCTTTCCACTACCAGAACGACCAACTAAAGCTACAGCTTCCCCTGCCTTTATATGAAAAGATATATTGTCTATAATAGGGTTATCATTTTCAGAAAACTTGAATTTTACATTTAAAAAATCTATATTACCTTTTGCCGAATAATTCATTATGATTGAATCAGAATCGTCCTCTTCTTCAGCATCAATCAAAGAAAACACACTATCCGCTGAAACCAAGACTTTTTGTAACTTACCAAAGGCATTAGTTAATTTTCTTATAGGATCTGGTATCTGTGCCAATGCTGCTATAAAAACACCAAAATCACCTATTGTTAACATCATATTACTAGGTTTACTCAAAAACACTGCTATTATAATAGAGAGGGTTAAAACAATACAAAAGTGCACTAATGGAGAAAGAGCAGAATCAGCCAAAGCTGCTTTCATACTAAAATGCTTGAGACTCTTATTAACAAAATCAAAACGCTCTTTTTCTATGTCGTATCCATTAAATAATTTAATAACCCTCTGACCTTTTATAGAACTACTAACTAATCTAGTAAGCTCAGAGTTCATATTTAAAATATCTTTACTTATAGCTCTTATCTTCTTTATAAAAAACCTAGTGATCACAAACATAAAAGGCAAAATAATAATAACAATCAAAGTTAGTAACCATGATATATAAAACAATACTCCTAACAAAGCTATAGCAATTATTGATTCTCGAATCAAAGTTGTTATAACATCAGCAAACGAGTTTGTAATATTATTTGCATCTATCGTGAATTTATTTAATAATTTTCCAGTATCAATATTTAAATAATATAAATCAGGCGACCCTAACAATTTTCTATACATATCAGTTCTAATATTAAACAAAATATTGTTTGATATTAATGCAAATAAATAATCGCTAAGAAAATTACAAATACTTCTAATAATGGCTAGCATTACTAAAATCAGTGGTATAGACAACTTATAATTGTAATTTGACGAAAAATTATTATCTAACAAAGGCTTCATAATAAGTGCTAATGCTGGTTGCGTTGCAGCACCACAAATCATTAAAGCGATTGCAAAACACATAATCAACCAATATGTTTTTACACTACCAAAAATTCTTAATAAGAGCTTCTTATCATGAAAATAATTTTTGTTTTTTTATGAACAAACAAAATGTCTCTCTAAATAATTTATTTTTAAATGCTTTAATAAAATAAGTGTAAACCATTGTTAAATTTCATTAAGCATTAATTTTTCAAAAAATAATCAAATATAAAATTACATAGACCATACAAATTAATCTAACAAATATATTGTTTCAACATAATAACCTAACTTGATTAAAATAAAAAAATTTAGATAAATTTTTGTAAGTAACTATATTGATCAATAACCTATATCTATTGAACCATTATCACGCATAAGCTTTTGCAGCTCTAATATTAACTCATTAGTAATGATAATATTCCATTTGTCATCTAATTTAATTTTACAGAAAAAATTTTTATCTTCATTCTTATAAAGAATAAATAATGGCACTGATGAAGATCCTACATCAGAATAATTCTTAAATTTTTGCAATATATCTTTAAGGGAAGATAAAGAAAACTTACTATTCTTTATATGCAGTCTTAAACACTTAGCCATGGTTTGTCTTATAAATTGCAAATCATGTATCTGTTCAGAAATAATTCTTAAATTACCAGAATAATCATCTTTACTAACCATGCCCTTAACTATTAATAGATTATCTTCTTTTAAATAATTTTTTATTTCTGTATAAAGCTCATTGTAAACAACAACTTCAAGCTGTTTGCTGCCGTCATCTAGCATGATAAGAAGAATTTTCCCACGACGAGTAAATAAACTACGCATGCGCACTAAAACTCCACAGATCCATTGTGGTTTATTATTATGATCTACATCAATTAGCTTTTTAGGAAATAGTTTTCTGATTTCATCTTCCCAACAAGAAAATAGATGTCCACTAAAGCAATAACCGAGGGCAGATTTTTCTTCTATAAGCGTTTTATGCAAATTCCATGATACTGCAACCTCATCAGCAACAGAAGAACCTAAAAAACAAGATTCCTCATTATTGCCAAACAAAGAAGTTTGATAAATATCTCTTTGTTTCTGCTCAACTGAGTCAATAACCTTATCTAGAGAAGACAATAAATAAGCTCTATTCAATTCAATGGAATCAAAAGAACCAGATTTTATTAGCGATTCTATAGTTCTTCGATTAACTAATTTTGAAACTCTGAAACAAAAATCAAAAATACTCTTAAAAGGACCATCTTGATTTCTTATTTTTACAATCTCCTCTATAACAATTTTACCTGTCCCTTTTATAGCTCCCAATCCATACCTAATCTCATGTGATTTGCGATCATTTACTTCCGAAATTACAGGCTCAAATCTAAAGTTAGACAAATTAATATCTGGTGGTAATATTTTTATATTATTATACTTAGCATCATTGAATAAAATTTGTATTTTATCTGTGTCATCCATATCAGAAGACATGGCTGAAGCAAAAAATTCCGCACAATAATGAGCTTTTAACCATGCAGTTTGGTATGCTATTAAAGCATAAGCGGCAGAGTGTGACTTATTAAAACCATAACCAGCAAACTTCTCCATCAGATCAAATAATTTAATAGCCAATTGAGAGCTATAACCGTTGCTAATAGCTCCCTTTTCAAATAAAACTCTGTGCTTAGACATTTCATCAGGATCTTTTTTGCCCATTGCTCTACGAAGTAAATCAGCGCTACCTAAAGAATAGCCTCCAATTACTTGAGAAATTAACATTACTTGTTCCTGATAAACTATTACCCCATAAGTACTTTTTAAAATACTTTCTAACACAGGATGAAAATAATTTATATTTGACAAACCATGTTTACGATTTACAAAATCATTCACCATTCCAGACTCTAAAGGCCCAGGACGATATAAAGCCAAAACAGCAATAATATCTTCAAAAGTACTAGGTTGTAATTTTTTTAGTAATTCCTTCATGCCTTTGGATTCTAGCTGAAAAACTGCGGTTGTATTGCCAGAGCACAATAACTTAAATGTTTCTTCATCCTCTAATGATAAAGAGGAAAGATCAAAAAACTCATTCTCTTTGCTAGAAAGCTTAATATAACGCACAGTCCAATCAAGAACTGTTAAATTTCTCAAGCCTAAAAAATCAAATTTCACTAAACCAGCTAGCTCAACATCATCTTTATCAAACTGAGAAACCAATGTATTTTCTTGCCCTGGCTGGCAATAAAGAGGACAAAAATCTGTTAATTTCCCTGGGGCTATTAAAACTCCACCAGCATGCATACCAATATTTCGCACTAATCCTTCTAAATGCCTAGCTAAGTCTATTAATAACTTTACTTCTTCTTCCTGCTCATAGCGAGATTTAAAAACAGGATCAGAATTCAATACTTTTTCTAAGGTCCATTGTTCTACAGGACTAAAAGGAACTAATTTGGATAAAGAATCACACAATGAGTAAGGCAAGCCTAAAACTCTACCAACATCACGAATTACAGCCTTAGCACCAAAAGTTCCAAAAGTTGCTATTTGACTAACAGACTCGGTACCATATTTATTTTTTACATAATCTATAACACGATCTCTATTATCTTGACAAAAATCAATATCAAAGTCAGGCATTGAAACGCGTTCTGGATTTAAGAATCGTTCAAAAAGAAGATCATACTTAATTGGATCTAAATCAGTTATACCAAGAGCATAAGCAACTAATGAACCAGCGCCTGATCCACGTCCTGGCCCAACAGGAACACCATTATTTTTACCCCAATTAATAAAATCTTGAACAATAAGAAAATATCCAGCAAATCCCATCTGTATAATAATCTTACATTCTTGCTCTAAACGTTCATAATATTTTGATTTGAATAATTCTTCTGAATCAGGATATAGATTATTAATCTTATTTAATAACCCTTTATTTGATAACTTTCTTAAGTAATCTCCTAAAGAAATTTCTTCATCAACATCAAACTTTGGTAACATTGCTTGCCCAGTTTTTAGTACTAGATTGCAACGTTTTGCTATTTCAATAGTATTAGATAAAGCAGAAGGTATGTCAGCAAATAACCTTGTCATTTCTTCAGAACTAACTAGATATTGTTCCTTTGTGAAATTATGTTTCCTATGAATATCAGTTAAATGTTTACCTTCAGAAATACAAACTCTAATTTCATGAGCTTGAAAATGTTCTTTCTTAAGAAACTGCACAGGATGTGTTGCAACAACTGGAATATTTGTTTCAATAGCAATAGATAAGACAGCTTGTATATAATTTTCTTCTCCATCAAACCCAGCTCTTTGAATCTCCAAGTAATAAGATTCTGGAAACATTTCATTCCATTCTCTTGCTAAAGATAAAGCAACATCAATCTTGCCTCGTTTTAATGCATAACCAACATCACCATTTATACCGCCAGATAATACTATTAAACCTTTTTTGGAAAATAACCACTCTTTACGTATCTCAGGCCTATTATTTCTTTGATTTATCAAATAAGATTTTGTGATAATTTCACATAAATTTAAATATCCAACTTCATTGCATACTAAAATCAATATTCTAAAAGGATTATCTAGATCTTCATCATTAGATAACCATAAATCACAACCAATAATTGGTTTTATGCCTCTAGAACGAGCATATTTATAGAATTTTAAAATTCCAAAAAGATTTGACATATCTGTTAATGCAACAGCAGGTTGTTGTAGCTTAATAACATTATCTACAAGATCGTTAACTCTTATTAATCCATCAGCTACAGAAAACTCTGAATGAACACGCAAATTAATAAAAGACGGAAGAGTATTTGAAGTTAACATCATAAATAATAAATTTGTAGTTTTATATCTTAGGTAATATATCCTAGTAAAAGAAAAATTAATATTACAAAATACATGTCTAATAGTTGTAAATAATCACTTTAACTTACTAGTATAATATATATAATCATTAAATTAGATTTAGCTATAACAAGTATAACTAAATTCATTGTTTTGTTAATTTATTAATAATAATTGTTAATTATTAAAATATTTGCAATTAGAGAGCATATGGAAATAGACACATCTTCTGTTGAAGAACATGAAAATTCGAAATCACAATTTGTAAGATGGTTTCGTGAAGTAGCCCCTTATGTACATGCTTTTAGAGGGAAAACTTTTGTAGTTGCTTTCGGAGGTGAGCTTATACAAGATGGAGTGCTAAACACTTTAGTGCAAGATCTATCATTACTATCAGCTCTTGGTATTCGTTTAGTACTAGTATATGGGTCAGGACCTCAAATTAATGAACAATTACGTTTAAAAGGATTACCCCAAAATTTTAATAATGGAATAGTAATTCCAACCAACACTGCTGCACTAGAGTGTGCAAAAGAAGCTGCAGGAGAAATAAGGTTGGATATAGAGGCATCATTCAGTCAGGGATTACCTAATACACCGATGTCTCACTCTCAAATTAAAGTAATATCAGGTAACTTTATTACTGCAAGCCCTGTTGGTGTTTTAAACGGCATTGATTTCCAATTAACAGGAAAAGTAAGAAAAATAGATACAGAAGCTATTAAATTTGCTATAGAAAAAGGAACTTCAGTAGTTTTATTATCTCCAATAGGATTCTCTCCTACAGGAGATGCTTTTCATCTAGAAATGGAGGAATTAGCTACAAGCACAGCTATTGCTATAGGAGCAGAAAAATTAATATTTCTTTCTTCATCCGAAGGAGTTAAAAATGCAGATGGATCAATAAATCCAGAAATAGCTAGGGCCAAAGCTGAAACTTTGTTACAAGATAACAATATTGATACAACAACAACAAAATTTCTAAAAAATTCTGTTATGGCTGTAAAAAAAGGTGTAGCTAGAACTCATATTTTGCCATACGGAATAGATGGAAGTGTATTATTAGAAATATTTACACATGGTGGTATCGGAACTATGGTTGTCGAAGACAATTTAGACGATCTAAGAGAGGCCTCTATAGATGATGTTGGCGCTATAATTAGTCTTATAGAACCACTTGAATCTGATGGAACTCTCGTTCCAAGACCGAAAAGCTTAATAGAAAGAGACTTGGAAAAATTTACAGTCTTAGAGCATGATGGAGTAATATATGGGTGTGCTGCTTTATATCCTTTCCCGATAGAAAAGATGGCTGAACTAGCTTGCTTGATTGTTCATCCTGAATGGCAGAGTTCTGGTGAAGGAGAATTGCTTTTAAGGCATATAGAATCTCGTGCAAAAAAAATGAAAATAGATCGTTTATTTGCATTAACAACAAGAACATCACATTGGTTTTTAAAAAGAGGATTCGTAAGAGGATCGGTTAAAGATTTACCAAAAGAAAAACAAATTAATTACAACCGATCTAGAAATAGCCTAATCTTTATAAAAAACATGAAATAATAATTCAAAGGATTAAAAATGTCAGAAAAAATTTATTGTATAAAACTAAAATGTGAATTAGAAAAATTGGATAAACCTCCATTCCCAGGAAATCGAGGTATGTATATATGGAATAATATATCGAAAAATGCCTGGGAAGATTGGTTGAAGCAACAAACCATCTTGATCAATGAAAAAAGGTTAAATTTAGCAGACATAAAATCGAGAAAATATCTAAAAGAACAAATGGAAATATTCCTGTTTAATGAAACAAAAGAATAAATATTTAAAACCATTTATTTTTGATAAATTATTTTGCAAAATATTTTATACCGTTATTTAATGTTGCCAAAATCAGTTTATCTGCACCTCTAATAGCAAATAAACCACAAGTTACAACACCTGGTATATTATTTATATCCTTTTCCATCTCTACAGGATTTCCAATTTTAAAGTTATGAATATCTAAAATATAATTACCATTATCTGTCACAAAATCTTTTCTCAAAATAGGATTGCCACCCAAATCTCTAAAATATCTAGAAACAACTGATATTGCCATAGGTATAACTTCCACAGGAAGAGGAAATTTCCCTAAATTATTTTCAGATAATTTTGATTCGTCAGCAATGCATATAAATTCTTTTGCTGATGAAGCTATAATTTTTTCTCTTGTTAATGCACCACCTCCTCCTTTAATCATAGATAAAGAATAATCTACTTCATCAGCACCATCAATATAAACTTCTAATTCTGTTAGTTCATTTAAATCAAATAATTTTATTCCATGTCTAGACAGCAAGAGTTCTGTTCTTTTTGAACTTGCTACTGCTCCTAAAAAATTTTCTTTAAAGCTTGATAGTTCTTCTATAAAGTAATCAACCGTAGATCCAGTTCCAACTCCTATTATATTTTTTTTGAAATGATATTTTTTATACAACTCATTGCCTCTATAGCAGCTATTTTTTTTAATTCATTTTGTTTTTTCATAAATGAAACCATATATTAAAATACAATTATTACTTACTCATCCTCTAGCAAGAGCTTTTCTAATTCCTGCTCAGGAAGAACTTCCAAAGATTTTAAGTTACGTAACATAACTCTAGATCTAACTTCTGTTTGCCCTAACTTATTACTAGCATTATCCAATGTTTTTTTGACACTAGCCAAAGACTCACCAAATTTAAAAAACTCAGTTTTTACTACACGTAATATATTCCATACCTCTGAAGATCGCTTTTCAATTGCGATTGTTCTAAAACCAATTTGCAAACTATTAAGCAAAGCAGATAAATTACTAGGACCAGTAACAGTTATACGCAAATTGTGTAACTTATCAAATAAACCTGGATATCTCATAACTTCTGCATATAATCCTTCTGTAGGAAGAAACATGATAGCAAATTCAGTTGTGTACGGTGGTGATATATACTTGGAAGATATCATCTTAGCCTGCAATTCTATTGCTTTAGCTAATGCTGAAGATGCAGCTTTTGATAATTCAATGTTACCAGCATCATTCGCTTCCATTAATCTATCATACTCTTCTTTAGGAAACTTAGAGTCTATAGGCAACCACACAGGACCATTATCATCTCTTCTACCTGGTAATTTAATAGCAAACTCAACTATTGAATCGCTATTAGGTATTAATTTTACATTTTTTCCATACTGATCATCAGTCATAACATCTTCTATCAATCTAGCAAGCTGTACTTCACCCCATGTGCCTCTAGACTTAACATTACTCAAAACTCTCTTTAAATCCCCTACACCAACTGCTAAGGTCTGCATTTCACCCAACCCTTTATGTACAGCTTCTAAACGCTCAGAAACAATTTTAAAAGACTCTCCTAATCTTTGCTCTAAAGTGGCATGTAGTTTTTCCTCAACCATGCAACGCATTTCGTCCAGTTTTGAAGCGTTATTAGTCTGCAAAACATCTAATCTATTCTCTAAAGTGTTTCTTATTTCTAACAATCTTCTATCATTAATTTCTATCAACCCTTTTAGTTTGTCACTAAAACCACTAGAAAAGCTTGATAGAGAAGATGCAAGCTCAGCACGGTTGTTAAAAGAATCTCTAGTAAGAGAATCTTTTAATTTATCGTGAGAATCTTTTAATTCTATCTGTAATGAACGAATTGAATCTAGAAAATCACTACGAAGAATCTTTTGAGTCTCAATAATATCATTATGTATTTTTAATTCTGTTCCTTTTACAATATCTAAATAGGAATTAAAACTTTCTTTATAATTAATCTTTCTAATTGTATTTAACATAAAGATGTTTAATATAAAAATAGATAAAAGAAAACCAACAATCAAAATCATAAACACAATATTCCCTGTAATCACTCATATGTAAAAAAACAAAAATATTCTATCTCTTGCATGATAGAGATGAATTATCATATAACTCATAATTAAATTTCAAAGATTATCAATCAGCAATAAAAACATTTAGTTATATTTTCAAAAAGATAAAACATATAAATTGTTATTACTCAATTAGTCTGAAATAAATACAAAATTATAATAAATGTATAAACTATCATATTAAATAATTCAATTTTTTATAAAATAAGTAATTTTACAAAAATATTATATTTAATAAAAAATTATATACTTAATATCCATTAATACCGTAATGTTCTAATTATTATGACATTAAACAAGTATTATTGTATTGATACACCACACTTTTATTAAAGATATACGTCTTTCAACAAATATGAACTAATTGCTATCCTACAACATAACATATGTGTATTATGAAATTGAATTAAGCTAACTTCTAAATACTAAAATAACAGCTAAATTACAAATATAGTTATTCAAATCTGCTAATTTCGATGTAAAGACTATTTCCAAAAATATTAAAATCAATATCTATTATATAATTATGACCAAACATATAAGAATTTTTGGTTGGCTATTTTATAATAACGAGATACCATAGTGAACAAATAATTTAAAATTATCGACGTTTTATAGTTTATAATCATCGAATGTTTAAAAAATATCCTCTTAAAAATCCACATTGATTTTAAGACTTTCTAAAAAAACTTGTAAAATTCTAAATCATATAGCAAAATTTTAAGGATATATATTTGTGAATTTATAATTAATTTTAAATGCAGAATTGGGTTAACAACCATAATTTGTATAAATATTAGTATATGTCTTCTAATTATATTTGATTATTTTTAGAATATTTCTTTTGATTTTTCAGGAGTAGACGAATGCGTAATGTTTGGCTTGCCAGTATTGCGTTAGCCTTATCAGCAATAACAGCATCTGTCCCAGCATTGACTGAGAATATTACAGCGCCAGCTGATATTCATTTGAGAATGGCTCACTCTCTTCACAGCAAATCACACTACGGCACAGCAGCTAATGCGTTTGCTGAAACTCTAAAAACCTGTAGCAAGGGTAAATATAGAGTAATTACATTCCCAAATAATCAATTAGGATCTGAACGGAATGTTATTGAAGGCCTTCAAGCAGGCACAATTGATCTAGCTATTGTATCTACAAGCACCATTATGGATATTATTCCAGAAGTAGGAATGTTTGATATTCCATTTTTAATGCATGACTTAACCCACGCTAGGAATGTTCTAGATGGACCTGTAGGCAGAAATATATTAGCAAAATTTCCATCAAAAGGACTAGTTGCTCTAGCGTGGGGAGAACAAGGCTTCCGTCATTTAACAAATAACGTTAAACCTGTGTTAACACCAGAAGATGCCAAAGGATTAAGAATAAGGACACCTAAAAATTCCATTCATATAGATGGCTTTAGATATATAGGAATAGATCCTGTACCAATGACACTTACTGAGGCTTTTGACGCTATTAAAAAAGGAGAAATTGATGGACAAGAAAACTCTTTAGCAGTTATTTTGTTAACACAATTATCTCAAACACAAAAATATTTGTCTCTTTCTGGACATGTATATGCTCCAGCATTAATACTTGCCTCTGAAAAGCTTTACAAAAAACTGCCTAAAATAGATAGGACATTTTTTGACAAAGCAGGCAAAGCAGCTAGTACTAAGATGAGAGAGTTTGTCGATAATGTTGAAAAAAACGGCGTCGAAAAACTAAGAGAGTGTGGCATTCAAGTTGCAGAAGTTGATAGGGCTGATTTCGCAACAGCAATGGCTCCAGTCTACTCAGAATATTATAAAAAATTTGATAGAAAAATAATAGATGCAATACCATTTCAAAGAAATTTTGAATAAATTTTTCTAAATACACACCAATACTATTGGGAATAAATTTTATCCTAATAGTGTTGGGTGGTGTGACCTATAAATTTTGAAATAACTTCTTTACTGCGTCTAAAGCATCTTTTAATGTAAATAGCTTTATTGTTTTTAGGCCTGGTATTTCTTGTTTAGGAACGTTTTGATTAGGAATTAAAGCTATTTCAAATCCTAATTTAACTGCTTCCTTTAAACGTTCTTGACCTTTAATTGCTGGCCTAATTTCACCTGAAAGACCTATTTCACCAAAAGCAAATAATTTTGATGGTATCGCTTTATTTAACAAAGAAGAAAATATAGCTAACAACACTGCTATATCTGAAGCTGGTTCTGATATCTTCACTCCACCAACAACATTCACAAATATATCTTTATCAAAAGTTGGAACATCAGCATGTTTATGAAGCACTGCCAATAGCATTTCTAATCGATTATCATCTATACCAACAGACAATATTTTACGCGTGGAACTATAAGATTTATTGACTAGAGCCTGTATTTCAATAAGCAGTGTCCTTGATCCTTCTTGAGTTGCCATAACGCAAGACCCTGACACATTATTATTATGATTAGATAGAAACAAAGCTGATGGATTAGGTACGCAACGCAACCCCTTATCTGTCATAGCAAAAGCACCTAATTCATTCACAGCTCCAAATCTATTTTTAAAAGATCTTATCAAACGAAATGAAGAGTTATGATCACCTTCAAAATATAAAACAGTGTCTACCATGTGTTCTAAAACTCTAGGTCCAGCAATCAATCCATCCTTAGTCATATGTCCTATCATAAATATAATGGTGTTTAATCGCTTAGCAACTCTTGTTAACTTTGCCGCACATTCTTTAACTTGTGATAACGATCCTGGTGATGAACTCAAAGTAGCACTATAAATTGTTTGTATAGAATCAATTACAACAACTAATGGCTTATGAGAAACAATAATATCTATAATTTCGTCAAGTTTAGTTTCCGCTAGCAAATTTAGATTATTATATGTCAACCCAAGTCTAGTTGCTCTTAAAGCAACTTGCTCTGAAGATTCCTCACCAGTAACATATAAAACATTATATTGGTTTGATAAAACTGATAAAGATTGCAATAACAATGTTGATTTACCTATACCAGGATCACCCCCCAACAAAACCACTGAGCCTATAACTAAGCCTCCTCCTAAGGTTCTATCAAACTCATTAAAACCAGTTGTAATCCTAGTAACTTCCCGTGCATCTATTTCTGCAAGGCTTTTAAGTGTAGACGGCACAGCCCATGATTCTTGAAAAGAATTATTATCAACAATTTCTATAGGCTCTTCAGAAAAAGAATTCCAAGAATTGCATGATGAACATTTACCATGCCATTTCAAGCTTTTTACACCACATTGCAAGCATACATATGTATTTTTTGATTTGACCATTTTTATATATTTGAATTTAAAGATAAATAATTTATATTTAAAAATATTTAATAAAAATATTAATTTTTCAAATAATCAAAATTAAATAATAATTTTATTTATAATCGTATTAATGAAACTAAAAATTTATATTAATAAAGAAATATGAATACAGATGAATATTGTATTATGCAATTAAAACAAAGCAATTCTAGCTTGTACTATAACATCCTATCACTAGAAAAAAAGCAAAAGAATATATTGGCTGCAATATATCTTTTTAGCAAGAAAATAGAGCATATAGTATCAAAATCAAAAAATAGCATAGCAGCATATGCACAGTTATCCTGGTGGCGCTATCAAATAACTGAAATTATGAATACTAACAATATTATTAATCACCCAATAATAGCAGTATTAAAAGAACTAATAATAATATATCCAAAAGTACAAAAAATTATTATCAATTTTATTGATAATAATGAAATTTTGATAGAACAAACACAATTTGATAATTTTGATGAACTTAATAAACTCTATTGGCAATCAGATAGATTAATACACAAAATATATCAAGAAATGAATAATACAGAATATCAATATACAAAATCAGATATAGAAATTAGCACTGCTATAATGATGACAAAAATAATTAGAAACATAGGGAAAGATGCTAGAGTTGGCAGATTTTATATACCAATTAGTGAACTCAAAACATTTAATATCGAAGTAAAAGATTTTTTAAATCCCGATAAATCAACTCTAATGTTAAAACTAATAACTAATCAAATAGAAAAAACATATCAATTATATAAAAAAATACCTGCTATTCTATTATCTCCAAAAATAGATCAACACAAGTTCTATATATCCACTGCCTCTGTATATTATGAACTTCTAGAAGAACTAAACAAGAAAAAACAATTAATATTAAACCAATATATAACCCTAACTCCATTTAGAAAATTTTGGATTTCATGGGCATCTAAAAAGACAAATGGTAGGAATATATTAAGGAAATTATATGGACTACATAATTATAATAAGTAGTCATAAGCATTTCAGAAATATCATGACTACTTAAATAACAAACAATATCTATAAAATCTACTTGTTAAATGAAAACTCGTTATTCCTATAATCTACACAAATAGTATCACCTGATGAATAATCACCTCTTAATATTAATTTAGCTAATGGATTTTCAATCCTTTGTTGAATTAATCTTTTAAGAGGTCTAGCTCCAAAATTAGAATCAAACCCAATATTAGATAAAGCACTAATAGCTGCATTCGTCACATCAATACTCATATCTTTTTGTTGAATGCGATGATTCAATCTATCTAACTGAATTCTAACTATAGATTCCATATGTCTTTGTTCTAAATTATGAAATACAACAATCTCATCAATACGATTTAAAAACTCTGGTCTTAATACTTGCCGTATAGTACCTAGAACAATTTCTTTAATTTTGTCATAAGGCTTATCTTCCATACTATTAATTTCACTTGAACCAAGATTAGAGGTCATAATAATTACAGAATTTCTAAAATCAACAGTCCTACCTTGTCCATCTGTTAATCTCCCATCATCTAATACCTGTAACAATATATTAAAAACATCAGGATGGGCTTTCTCTATTTCGTCTAGCAAAATTACACTATAAGGTCTCCTGCGAACAGCCTCCGTTAAATAACCACCTTCTTCATATCCTACATAACCAGGAGGAGCACCTATCAATCTAGATACAGAATGTTTTTCCATAAATTCACTCATATCTATACGAACCATATGATCAGTGGCATCAAATAAAAATTCAGTAAGTGCTCTAGCTAATTCTGTTTTGCCAACTCCAGTAGAACCTAAAAATAGGAAAGAGCCATAAGGCCTTGATGAATCAGAAAGGCCTGCTCTAGAACGTATAATAGCATCAGAAACAGCTTGCACTGCCTCCTCTTGACCTATAACACGAGATGATAGAAAATTGCTAAGATTCAACAATTTATCTTTCTCTCCTTGCATCATTTTTGATACTGGTATACCTGTGCTCCTAGAAACAACCTCAGCAATTTCTTCAGACCCTACTTGTGTACGAAGTAATTTAAACTTATGTTGTTTACTGTCATTATTTATCTTTCCTTCAGCAAATTTTAGTCTAGACTCTAATTCAGGTAAAATAGAATACTGGATTTCTGCTAACTTATCATATTGCCCGGTTCTTTGTAATTCTGACATTCTTATCTTTGCATTATCTATTTCTTCCTTAATAGCTTGCGTACCTTGTACAATTGCTTTTTCTGACTTCCAAATATCATCATAATCATGGTATTCTTTTTGTAACTTAGATAATTCTTCTTCTATTAAAACAAAACGTTTTCTCGATGCATCATCTTTCTCTCTTTTAACAGCTTCTTTTTCTATTTTTAATTGAATTATCTTTCTATCCAACCTATCCATTATTTCTGGTTTAGAATCTATTTCCATTCTAATACGAGCTCCAGCTTCATCTATTAAGTCTATTGCCTTATCAGGTAAAAAACGATCTGTAATATACCTATTAGATAATTCAGCAGCTGCAACTATTGCTGGATCAGTAATTTCAATACCATGATGAATTTCATATCTTTCTTGTAGACCTCGCAAAATAGCTATAGTCGACTCAACATCTGGTTCCTCTACTAATACTTTCTGAAAACGTCTTTCTAAAGCAGCATCTTTTTCTATATATTTCCTATACTCGTCTAATGTAGTTGCTCCAATACAATGTAATTCACCTCTTGCTAAAGCAGGCTTCAACATATTACCTGCATCCATTGAACCTTCAGTTTTACCAGCACCCATGATAGTATGCAATTCGTCAATAAATAAAATACTATTATTTCCATCAATGGATAATTCTTTCAAAACAGATTTTAACCTTTCCTCAAATTCTCCACGATATTTAGCACCAGCTATTAAAGAAGCAATATCTAGAGATAATACCTTTTTACCTTTTAAGTTATCAGGCACTTCTCCATTTACTATCCTTTGAGCTAAACCTTCTACAATTGCGGTTTTACCAACCCCTGGTTCACCAATTAAAACAGGATTATTTTTAGTTCTACGTTGTAAAATCTGAATTGTTCTTCTGATCTCATCATCTCTTCCTATGACTGGATCTAACTTCCCATTGCTAGCTCTAGATGTAATATCTGTAGTATATTTAGACAAAGATTTCCTATTAGACTCGTCTTCACTATCATTAATAGTATCTGAACCTCGCAACTCATTAATCGCAGTTTCCAATAAATTTTTGTTTAGCCCTGATTCTTTGAGAATGCGACCTATTTCACCATTATCTACAGAAGCTACCAATAAAAAAATCTCACTAGAAATATAGCTATCTTTTAATCTATAAGATTCTTTTTCCACGCGAATCATTAAACTCTGTAAATCTCTTCCTATTTGTATATTATCTATATTTTGTACTTTAGGTAATGAATTTAATGAATCATCTAAAAGCTTATTAAGCTTATCAATCGATGACCCTGATCTGGCAATCAAGCTTTTACTAGTTCCATCAACATCATTCAATAAAACTCTTAATATATGCATGGGCTCTATATACTGATGTTCATTTACTATTGCTAGACTTTGAGCTTCAACAAATATTTGTTGAAATTTTGCAGTTAGTTTGTCAAATCTCATATTAGAAGAACTCCATCCAAAAAGAATATTTTGAAGTAATGTAAATTATTATCGATAATAACTTTAATAAGTTACATATAGACTATAGAATTTAAAATCTATACGATTTAAATATTATTTAATTAGTTTATATAATATATTAACTAAACAGTTAGTTAATATATATGATTTAGTAAGTAATAAATCAAGTGTCAATAAAGATATATTAATATGGAAAACCTAAATGCTATACCAGAAAACAAAATCATCTACAACTAATTATGATTGTTCTGCCTGTATATTAGGTCATATATGTGTTGCATCTGATTTAAATAACACTGAACTAAATAAAATAAATAATTTAAAACATGAGAAAATACAAATAAAGAAAAAAGAAAAACTTCTAATAAGTCATCAACAAACAATTTACGGAGTGAGATACGGCTCATTAAAAATTCAAATAGAAAAACCAACAATTTTCAATAAAATTGTTGAATTCTGTTTACCTGGAGAACTTATCGGATTGAATAATTTACACAATGAAAAACATGAATTCTCTGTTATAGCTTTAGAAAACTCTGAATTATGCATTATCAATATACAGCATCTAGATCATATTTCACAAGATAGACCATATTTGCAAAAACAATTTCGTGAAATAATGAGCAAAGAAATAACAAAATCACACTATATGCTATCAATTCTAAGTCTTACAAGCTCAAAAAAAAGAGTAATAGCATTCTTATTAAACATGTCCAGTAAATATGAGAAATTAGGATATTCTTCTAATAATTTTATATTAAAAATGAGCAGGAAAGAAATTGGAAATTTTCTTGGTATTACTCTCGAAACAGTTAGTCGAATTTTAAATCAACTTATGAAAGAAAAAATGATTCTTATAAAAAACAGGAATGTTATCTTAAAAAACAAAGAACAACTTAAAAATCAATTGCTAAACCAATAAAATAAATAATTAGAAATTTATGATATCTAATTATTTATAGTCCAGGAACTAAGAACATCATTCTCAAACTTTAAAAAGTTAAATAACAATGAAACAGCCAAAGCATATCTATACGACCTGTTATAGTTTAATATAGAATAGAAATTTTCTGTAACTAAAAAAAATGGTCCATGTGACCCATTTGGAGCAAAAACAACTGTCTCCAATTCACTATCTATAAATTCATTACACAATTCTCTATTACCAATTCTACAAACACCAATAATAGACCAATCTTTAAGTTTGCGTTTTTCAGATATATCTAAATATGTTTTACCATGTTCAAGATTTATACTGTCCAACCAATCTTCTGGTAAAGAAACTTCTATAACAGCTGGAACATTATATTTCCAACTAAAATTACGTTTGTTTAAATGATTAGCAGTAGATGCAACAGCATCAATAAAAGAATTATATAAATCTATAACACCATCTCCATCTCCATCAACCGCCAACTCATAAAAAGATGTAGGTATGAATTGCGTCATTCCAAAAGCACCACTCCAAGATCCTAAGAATTTATCAGGTTTAACTATATCATCTCTCAATAATCTTATTGCTGCATAAAAATTTTTCTTCCATAACAAATTATTTTCTGTACACGCTCTTGTAAACCAAGCGTTTAGAACACTAGTATTTCCTAAAATTTTTCCATAATTTGTTTCAATACCTAAAATAGCAACTAATAACTCAGGGTCAACCTGATAAGTATTTCCTATTTCTATTAATTGATCTCTGAACTCATTTAATATTTTTAAACCATCAATACATTTTTTTTATTAATTACTTTTGATATATATGAAGTCCAATCCTCCTGCAAATCCTTTTGATTGCGAGCTAAAACAAAAGTTCTTTTTAAAAGCTTAATATCATTAGTAAATTTATCAAAATCCTCAAAAGATATTCCATTAGTAGGAGCATTGTTTCTTAGAGAAACTAGACAATCATCACATAAAGTACTAGGCAATGACTCAAATTCTCTATACAATTCCAAATCCGATGCATGGATATTAAAACAAAATAAACTATAAATACATATTACGGAAAAATAAAGATATTGAAAAATCATCATTTTAAAAGCACCAGAATTGAGAAATAAAGAACTAATTTTTCTTGTCTAAAAATTTTACTAGTGGACCTAAAGTAGTAGCCTGCACCAATAAACTAAAAATAACAACAACATAAGTAACACCAATAAACATTTCCCTTCCTTCAAAAGAAGGTAGCAACAATGATAATGCTATAGATATTCCTCCTCTCAAACCTCCCCATGTCATAATTTTTACTGCATGTCTATTATCTTTCATGTAATGCAACATATTTATTGGAGCTGCCACACTAATATATCTGGCTATTAGAACAACAAAAATTGCTATTATACCAAGCCATAAGTTCTTTATACTAAATGATAAAGCTACAATTTTTAATCCTATTAAACCAAATAATATAAGATTTAATAACTCATCCAACAAACCCCAAAAACTAAATAGATATTCTCTATTTTTTGATTTGTGACCTTTGGATAAATTGCTGTTATAACCTACTACTAACCCTATAACAACCACTGACAATGGAGCAGAAACGTGTAGATGTTCAGCAATACTATAACCAGCGGTAGACAAGGCTAAAGTAATTAATATTTCTACAGGATAACTATCTAAATCTTTTAACATTACGGAAGCTACATAACCAATGACCAGACCAAATATAACAGCCCCAAAAATTTCTTGTATAAGAGTCATTAAAACAGATAAAAGAGAAAATTCTGTATTCCCAGTAGCTAACCCTAGTAAAGTCATAAAAGCCACAACAGCAGTTCCATCATTAAATAATGATTCACCAGCAATTTGAGTTTCTAAGTCAGGAGATACTTTGGCATTTTTTAACACGGCAAGAACGGCTATAGGGTCTGTGGGTGATATAAGAGCACCAAATACTAAACACCATAAAAAGCTTATAGGCACATTACAAAAGCTAGTAACTAAAAAGAACCCTACGCCAACAACTGCAGTTGATATTAATACTCCAATAGTAGCCAATAAAAAAACTGGCATCTTCAAACGTCTCATTTTTGAAATATCAACATGTAAGGCTCCTGCAAATAACAACAAACCCAAAAGACCATGAAATACTAATTCAGAAAAATCAATCATTCCAACTAAGTGCTGAGCTTCTATAACCATTTCAGGATAAAATAAACTTAATAATAATAAGCAAACAGAAGCCACTAAGCCAACTGCTGTTATGCCTAACATATCAGGCAGCTTTATAAATCTATGATTAATATAACCAAACATAGCAATCAAAGAAAGTAGCGCTCCAGCACCGTCAAATAAGGTCATAATAATTCCTCAAAAATGGGTTGAATGTAATAAATATATTCAAAAAACACAAACACAATTAGCAAGAAAAAGCTATTATAAATAACATATTCGTAATATATCCTCTAACGAAAAAACTTATGTTTATAAAAATAATTTATACAAGAATATAAAATGAAAAAAATAGAAAACCCTTTGGGTAAACAAACTAATTACCCATTAGAATACAACCCAAATTTACTATTCCCTTTAGAAAGGAAATACCTAAAAAACAACAAAATATTCAAAGGCTTCGATATATGGAATGCCTATGAAATATCATGGCTTAATAAAACAGGCAAACCAGAAATAGCAATTGGCAGATTTCAAATACCAGCAAATAGTAAATATATTATAGAATCAAAATCTTTAAAGATTTACTTAAACTCTCTTAATCAAAAAAAAATTGATAATCACAGCGATTTAACAAATTTGATATGCAATGATTTGTCATCATCTACCAACAGTGATGTCCTAGTAAATATTATAATGCCACAAGATTTCAAAAAAATATATATTCAAGAATTAGATGGATTGTGTATAGACAATTTACAAATAAAAACAGACATATATAATCCTGATCCAAATTTATTAGAAAACGAAAAAACAAATAAAACTAAAATAACAGAAACCTTAATGTCAAGATTATTAAAATCCAATTGTCCTATTACCATGCAACCAGATTGGGCTTCTATTCAAATAAGATATCGAGGATTTAAAATAAATCATGAATCTATTCTAAAATATATAATATCCTACAGAAATCATGCTGAATATCATGAAAATTGCATAGAAAAAATTTTCCTAGATATATATGAGCAATGTAAGCCTGATTATCTAAGCGTATATGGAAAATATACTAGAAGAGGTGGGATAGATATAAATCCATGGAGGTCAACAGACTTGGAAGAATATAACCCTGTAAGAAACCTATTCAGATCAACACGTCAGTGAATAACAAAACTCTAAATGACGTGTTGATTTTAAATTTAATTATTATATGTCTGATTATCAGCTAACCATTTAGCCAAATAAGAAGACATAATCAACATTAGCCCTGCTATTATCCATGGCAGACTATACAATTTAGCATCAATCATTACCCCAAATAAAATAGGGCCAACAGCTGAGCCAACATCTATCCCTGAATAAACTAACCCATAAACAATACTAGTAGAATGTTTATTAGCAATTTTTCTAACCAACATATCTCTAGATGGAACAGCAACCCCAAAACAAAAGCCAGCCATTATCATAAAAAATGTAACAAAACCATCAGAAATAACACCAGTAGCTATAAATATAAAAGATATACCAGATATAACTAGTGATATTAATATATTGTTTTCTTTAAATTTAGCAGTTGATAATAACCATCCTCCTACTAACATACCAAAAGCAGATGCTACCATATAAATAGAAAGCCTAGAGCTAGCAAATAACTCATTAAAATTATACAATTTGCCTAGCAATGGGATTGTGTAATTTTGAATAGATGAAGTAGAAAATGCAGTAACAGTGAAAAATAAAAAGGCACCCCACATAACAGGATTAGCAAGAAGTTTTAATATAGAATTAATGTAATCTTTTTTTAAATTTGGTGAGTTTAAATCATTAATTTTATCAACCTGTTTTTTCTCAAACTCTACAATATAAGTTCTCAATGACTTTGTTAAAAGAAATGACATAACAAATAAAAGAGACACGCTTAAAGCAGCAACTCTCCAACTAGTTAGCACAGTAACCACAGTAATGAAAATAGGAGCTAACGCCCATCCAAAACTACCAGCAATAGCATGAATACTGAATGCATAACCTAACCTTTTTTGGCTAACCATTTGATTAATTATTGAATATCCAGCTGGATGAAATACTGAATTACCAATGCCACCAACAAAAGCAGAAAGCACTAAAGAAAAATATCCATAAGAACAAGAAATCATCAAACTAGATAACAGAAAACAAATTAAACCTAATAGAAGAATCTTAAAAGGTCCGAAACGATCTACAGCTACTCCTGAAATAACTTGACCTACTCCAGAAACCACATAGAATACAGTCGCTAACAACCCAAGCTGGGCAAAATCCAAATTAAACTCCAACCCAAGTGCCACATATAATGAAGGCAGCACCAGTTGAAAAAAATGTGATAAGGCATGAATAAAAGTAATTAAACTTATAATCATCCAATCTTTTCTGATAGACTCCTTGTCTTCAGGTAAAAAATTCTGTGAAGAAAAATTCATTTGTAATCGCACTATGTTAAACAAAATTAATTAAAAATATATTCCCTACACTACAAAAACTTGCAAATCAAAATAATTTATTTTGCGTGTTTCAAAACATACCAAGAACGCCTTATATAATAAAGCATGGACCAAACTGTTAAAATTGACGACATAATAATTAGCCACGTACCTATATGCATAAAATCCACCCCCCAAAAAACTCTACCATATAACAAACATGGAATAGCTATCATTTGAAAAAGTGTTTTAATTTTACCCATCCTGTGAACAGCTACACTAGCTCTAGCGCCCATTATTGCCATCCATTCCCTTAAAGCAGAAACTGTTATTTCCCTACCTATAATAATCAATGTTATTAGTATATCTACCCGACCAAGTTTCAAAAGAATGATCAAAGAAGAACAAACCATTAGTTTATCAGCTACAGGATCTAAAAAAGCTCCGAAAGAAGTTGTTTGATTTAATCTTCGAGCTAGCCAGCCATCTAACCAATCAGTCAATGCAGCAAGTACAAATAATATCAAAGATACAACATCTCGTACTAAATCTCCAAGATAATAATCAGAAAAATAAAAAAACAAACCATTAAAGGCACTAACAAAACTCTAATCCAAGTAATGGCAATTGGTATATTTATTAACATACTATGACTTGTTGTATTTAAAAAAATTTATAACATATATACTACATTATGACCTTACAAAATCATATATTTTTTCAGCTAAAGATCTAGATATACCATCAACAGACATTATTTCTTCTATTGTTGCACAAGAAATATCTTGTAAGCTACCAAAATGCTTTAGTAGTGCTTGAGATTTTTTTTTGCCAATACCATCAACATTCATTATCAAAGACATGTTTCTTAATTTAGCAACCCTGTTCCTTACTCCTTCTATAGCAAACCTATGAGCTTCATCTCTTATATATGCAATCAGCATAAGGGCAGGAGAATTTGCTCCGAGGGAAATGGCTGGTCTTTTATCTGCAAAATGCAATGTCTCCAGGCCAACTTTTCTTCCTTCTCCTTTAGAAATTCCAGCTATCAATTTTATATCTAACCCTAATTGAATAAAAATTTTCTTTGCTATCTCAACCTGACCAGGACCACCATCTATTAGAACTAAATTAGGCATATCTCTATTTTCAAATTTAGAAAAACGACGATATAGCACCTGACCCATAGCAGCATAATCATCACCTGGAATTATATTTTCTATGTTATAGAGCTTATAGCGTGATGGCTGCATTTCGCACTTATTAAAAACAACACATGACGCATTAGTTGATTCTCCTGAATAGTGACTAATATCAAAACATTCTATGTATAATTGCTCATAAGTTTCCACGCAAATACCTAATTCATATAATAAATTTTTAATACGAAATTTTCTTAAATATTGTGAATCTATATGTTTTGCTAAAAAAATCTTAGAATTTTCTATAGACTGTCCCAACCAAGAAGATTTTAAGCCTCTTGGTTTAAACGACAAACTAACTTTTTTACTTTGTTGGCAGCTGATTAAATCTATATTATCCAATGTAGAGAATCTATGAGAAGAAACTATAACATCAGGCAAAGCCCTGACAGAGTAATACTGCGTAACAAAAGATTCTAGCAAAGAATCTATACCCTCTTCTTCTCCAACTTCTATAAGAAAGTTCTTATCTCCTATATGACGACCGTTCCTAATCATAACAACATTAATACATGTTTTTCCTGATTCTCTGACTACAGATATAATATCAGTATCCTTTACTCCTATATGCTCCATAGCTTGTTTATGAAGAACACTTTTTAATGCTGTTATTTGATCTCTTAATGTAGCTGCCAATTCAAAATTCATAGAATCTGAGGCTATTTGCATTTTTTGTTTAAGATCAGATAAAACCGCTGTAGCCTTGCCATTTAAAAACAATGATGCCTCTTTTATATTCTTGTCATAATCTTCAAAACTAATATTTCTAGTACAAGGAGCAGAACATTTACCAATTTGACCTAATAAACATGGACGTGATCTATGCAAAAAAACCGAATCCTCACAAGTACGCAAGCGAAATATTTTTTGCAAAATCTTGATAGTTTCTCTAGCTCCGTAACTATCTGGAAATGGCCCGAAATATTGGCCTTCTAATTTTTTAGAATCGACAATTGGTTTCAATCTAACAATATGCAAACGAGGATATTCATGTAGAGAAATTTTAAGATATGGATACGATTTATCATCGCGAAATAGTATGTTATATTTTGGCTTTAAAGACTTAATAAGATTATTTTCTAAAATCAAAGCCTCTATTTCAGATTTTGTAACTATAATCTCTATATCTGCTATTTTTGAAACCATCTTCTCTATTCTAATACTTGGCAAAGTTTTATTAAAATATGAAGAAATTCTTTTTTTTAGATCACGAGCTTTACCAACATATATTATATTGCCTTCAACATCAATATACTTATAGATACCAGGCAAATGAGGTATGCTTTTCGAAAAAGCACCAAAGTTAAAACAAGAAGTCATTATCTTCGAACATGCCACAAAAATATCAATATTAAATTTTCTTGGTCTCTATAACCACATTAGAAACAACTAAATCATGCTCATCACTCAGTGAAATATGTATAACCCCGTATCTTTCCTTAATCCATTTATCTAAAACTGGAGAAAAAAAATAATAAGGTTTACCATTAGATGAATTAAGGATTTCAATACTAGACCAAGTCATAGGGAAAGTCATACCAATACCTATAGCCTTTGAAAGAGCTTCCTTAGCAGAAATTCTAGTTGTAATATATCTTATTCCTCGATAATAATTAGCATCAAAGCGCTTATTGAAACAATCTCTTTCAAGAGAACCTAGAACTTTGTCCAAAAATTTATACTTATATTTCACAAACAGCGAATTTACTCTATTAACAGATAAAATATCTACACCAACTCCAGCTATATAATTAGAAGCTACAATCATATATTTAATCAATATTTATATTATTTATAAGGTCTTTCATCTCTTTAACAGCAGAAAACAAGCCATCAAAAACTGCTCTGCTAATTATCGAATGACCTATATTAAATTCACTAATTCCATTTATCATTAAAACACTTCTGATATTATCATAATGTAAACCATGACCAGCATTAACTTTTAAACCTAACTTTAAAGCCGCATCTACAGAATTTTTCAACCTGTCTATTTCCTTATCCTTTTCATTAGAATGACTACATTCGGCATATCTACCTGTATGTAGTTCTATTGCATCAGCTCCTATCTGTTTTGCTTCATAAATTTGATTAATATCTGGATCAATAAATATAGAAACCTTTACTCCATTAGATTGAAGATATTTAACTGCATTAGAAACAACTTCATATGAATTTATTATGTCCAACCCTCCTTCGGTTGTTAACTCCTGTCTTTTTTCTGGAACAAGGCAAACTATATCTGGTCGTGCTTTAACAGCAATGCCTAACATTTCTTTAGTAATGGCACACTCAAGATTCATCTTGCCAATTATATTTTGACTAATATTAAAAACATCTTGATCTTGTATGTGCCTTCTATCCTCTCTTAGATGAAGAGTAATTAAATCAGCCCCAGCCTTCTCTGCTGTCAAAGCAGCAGCTAGAGGATCTGGATAACAAGTATGTCTTTGCTGTCTTAAAGTAGCAACATGGTCAATATTAACGCCAAGTTCTATCATAATATTTCTCTACTTATATGTTCTGTCATAAAAAGATATTAGCTATTTTATTCTTCTAAGAGACTTACCATAAAAATAAGCATAACTTCATATCTATAAAAATTATTTTTCACACGATAAAAATACTAATGGAATATACTAAACTTTCAATTGTTATTAAATAATCACAAATAAACAACGATAAGATATTATTATATATAATGTAAACATAATTTATCATTACATATACACTTAGTAAGTATTAATAGCTAATAGATATTGAGATTATAAGAAATTTAATAAAAATAAAAGACAGTACATTGACGTTATCTAATTAACTAACTAGAATAGCAGTGTAAATGAGTCAAAATTAATTTTTGGTTTTATATATTAGAAAAATTTAAGTTAAAATATCGTTTATGTTCTAATTAAATATATTGCATTATAATACGGGCATTATATAATATTTCCTTTTCAAATTAATATTTATTTCTTTTTAAGAGAACTATATTTAAATAGAAAACCTTTGGTCTCATTTCATTAATAGTATTCTTAACACAAAATAAATTTTCCTATATAAGGTGATTCCATGACAAAAATATGTCAGATAACTGGTAAAGGACCTATGGTGGGAAATAATGTATCCCATGCTAATAATAAAACAAAACGCAGATTCTTACCAAACCTACAGTCTCGTAGATTTTGGCTAGAAGAACAAAACAGATGGGTGCGTTTAAGGGTTTCAACCAAGGCTATAAGAACTATAGATAAGTATGGAATAGAATCTGTACTAAGTATTTTAAATCAAAAAACCATAAAAAATTAAATGGTATTAACCAATAAAATAGGAACATAGTATGGCAAAAGGAGCGAGAGAAAAGATCAAATTAGAATCAACGGCTGGAACTGGTCATTTTTATACAACAACAAAAAACAAACGTAATACTCCTGATAAAATATTACTCAAAAAATTTGATCCAGTTGCTCGCAAACATGTTGAATATAAAGAAATCAAACTTAAATAAATATTACATGTTATCAATCAACGTGTTTATTATATAAGCAGTATGTTTTTAATATAAAGGGCATGATCTTAATTAAAGAAAATCATGTCCTTAGCCACATCATTTTTATAGCTAGATTTTATTATATAAACGTCACTTCTTTAAATTTGCTAGCTGTTTTTTATCAATCAATTAAAAACTGTATATTACAAATAAAATATCATAACGGCTTCTATAATTTAAAAAGAGCTATCCTATTATGCAAGAACATTATAACCACAAAAATATAGAATCAGAATCCCAAGAATTTTGGAAATCTAACAAAACTTACTTAGTAAATGAAAATACTAAGAATAAAGATGGATCATTAAAACCTAAATTCTATGCATGTTCTATGTTGCCTTATCCTAGTGGCAAGCTACATATGGGTCATGTTCGCAACTATACTATTAATGATGTTATGGCTCGCCATAAACGCATGAATGGATTTAATGTTCTTATGCCTATGGGATGGGATGCTTTTGGCATGCCAGCAGAAAATGCAGCCATAAAATCACAAATACCTCCAGCAAAATGGACATATAACAATATTGATTATATGAAGAACCAAATGAAAAGCATTGGTTTATCTATCGACTGGTCAAGAGAAATATGCGCTTGCAGCCCATCATATTATAAATGGACCCAATGGCTATTTTTAAAAATGTTAGAATATGGTGTTGTTTATCGTAAAACTCAAGTAGTAAATTGGGATCCTGTGGATCAAACAGTTTTAGCAAATGAACAAGTGATAGATGGTCATGGATGGCGTTCTGGAGCGTTAGTTGAAAAAAGAGAAATACCTGGTTATTATTTAGCTATCACAAATTATGCTGAAGAGCTACTAAGTGACTTAGAAGATAAACTACAACTGTGGCCAGAAAAAGTAAAAACAATGCAAGCCAATTGGATTGGTAAATCTGAAGGATTGCGTTTTACATTCAAACATCAAATAAAAGACAAGAATAACCAATTAATTCAAGATGGCAATCTTTATGTATTTACAACTCGTCCAGATACCATCATTGGCGCAACATTTTGCGCAATAGCAACAGAGCATCCAATATCTATTCATGCCTCTAAAAATGATAGTGCTATAGAAGCTTTCATTATATCAAATAGATTAGGAACTACTACAGAAGCTGAAATATCCACTAAGGAAAAACAAGGCATTTATTCTGGATTTAATGCTATTCATCCAATTACACATGAAGAAATTCCTATATGGATTTCTAATTATGTTCTTATCAACTATGGCGATGGCGCAATCATGGGAGTCCCAGCTCATGATGAACGTGATTTTATGTTTGCTAAAAAATATAAAATAAATATTAAACAAGTAGTATCATCTGCAAAAAACAAAGAGTTTAATTCAGAAATATGGCAAGATTGGTATAAGGATACAAAAGATAGATATATTATCAATTCAGGAGCATATAATGGTTTAGACTGTAAATCAGCAGCAAGTGCTATAAGTGATCGAATCATAAGTGAAAAATTAGGTCAAAGCAAAATTATGTGGAGACTTAGAGACTGGAGTATATCTAGGCAACGTTACTGGGGGACACCTATACCGATTATTCATTGCAATAACTGTGGTTCAGTACCTGTACCTTATGATAATCTGCCAGTAATTCTGCCAGAAGACCTTACTCCTGAAGGCAATGGCAACCCTCTAGATAAAAATGAAAATTTCGTAAATTGCTTATGCCCAAAATGTGGAGCTGATTCAAAAAGAGAAACTGATACCATGGATACTTTTATAGATTCTTCTTGGTATTTTATGCGTTATACATCTTTTGATAATACCAACCTACCTATAGATAATAGAAATGATTATTGGATGCCAATGGATCAGTACATTGGTGGCATAGAACATGCTGTGCTTCATCTACTATATACAAGATTTTGGTGCAAAGTAATGAGAGATATGCATCTGGTCAACTTTGATGAGCCTATCACCAAATTATTATGTCAAGGTATGGTATTAAATCATATTTTTTCTAGAAAGACAGAAAATGGAGGAATAGAATATTTCAAGCCAGATGACATTGAGACTATATATAATGAAAATGGCATGGCAACTAATTATTTGCTAAAAAAAGATTCTAGCCCAGTTATATATAATGGCATTGGCACAATGTCTAAGTCTAAAAATAATGGAGTTGATCCTCAGTCGATTATAGAAAAATGGGGAGCAGACACAGCTCGTTTATTTATTATATTTGCAAGCCCACCAGAGCAAACATTAGAATGGTCTGATGCTGGAATAGAAGGCGCTAATCGTTATTTACGTAGACTATGGAGAATTTGTTACAATAATAAAGATAATATTATTTCTGCAAATTCCTTAACAGAAAAACATGATATAGACATAAGCAAAAATCCATCTATACAAGAATTATATTTTAATATTTACTCTCTATTAAATCAAAGTAATCATGACTATGATAGATTGCAATATAATACTATTGTATCTGCATCAATGAAAATGTTGAATTCTATTGAACAATTTTTACAAGTAAATTCAATTATAGATAAAACCCATAATATTGCTATCTCAGAGTCTTTAGGCATAGTACTCAGAGTATTATACCCAATAGTTCCTCATATAACATGGAAGATCTGGAATGAACTTGGATATAATAATGTTCATGGTGATTTAATTGATGCCATATGGCCTAAAGTCAAAAAAGAAGCTCTTGTTATAACTAATGTAAAAATGGTCATACAAGTTAATGGCAAATTAAGAAGTTCAGTGAATGTTCGTTATGACCAAAATGAAGAAGAAATAAAGAAAATAGTTTTAGAAGAGCCCAGTGTATTAAAGTACATTAATAATAATATTATTGAACGTATTATTGTAGTACCTAACAAACTAATAAATATAGTATTAAAAAATAATTAAATATTATCTATATAATATTATATTCTCTAATATTTCATGAAAAACTTTGATTTTTCTTGAAATATTATAAGTATAAAAAAAATGCATAAATATATTGATTATAAACACATAACTGAATTATTAAAGAAAGAAGAATATTTTTCACCTATATATATATTATTAGGTAACGAATTGCTTTTAGTAAATGAATGTAAACTTAACATTATATCAGAGTTTAAAAAACGAGGATTTGTATATTTTTATAATTCATCTATGGATTTACATAGTAATTGGAGCGAATTCACTGAAAGCATAAAATCAATCTCTTTATTTGAAAAATATAGAATATTTAATATAGATATAACAAATGCATCACCAGGAAAAATAGGTTCTGAACATATAATCAAAATAGCAAATTTTTTAGCAGAAAAAAAAGATACTATTTTGATTGTTCAAGTACCAAAAAAAGATATAAATACAAAAAATAGCAATTGGATGAAATCTCTAACAAAATTGGGAATCTCAATTAATATACCTAATATCAAAAGTAGTGAATTACCATTTTGGATAAAAGAAAGATTATTACTACAAAAACAATATGTCGATAATAACTCACTATTTTGGATAGCAAATAAAGTTGATAATAATTTAGTTATTGCTAATCAAGAAATTATTAAACTAGGTTTAATTTTTGAAGAAGGATATATAGATGAAGAGTCCATAAAGAATAGTATTGTATCAAATAATTCAAAATACAATATATATGATTTTAGATTATCTATTTTTCAAAAAAAAATATCTAAAATATTAGAAATATTATTATATTTGAAAGAAGAAAATATACACCCTGCTTTAATTTTATGGGCGATTTATGAAGATATAAGAATTATAGGTATTTTAATAGATGCACCTAGGGAACAATTTTCTTATATCTTAAATAGTAATAAAATTTTTGGAAATCATAGAGATTTAATTGAAAACTATAGTAGAGATGTTAATAAAAATTTCTTATATAAAATAATAAATAAACTACATAATATTGATCTAAGCATTAAGGGTATGGATGAAGAAGGAACTTCAAAAAATTTATGGGCAGAACTTATAAATGTATCGGTAAATATAGCCACATTAAAAATATCATAGAGATTAATTATTAAGAATTAATTTTAGATACAAAAAAACCCTACAGACTCTTATCTGTAGGGTTTTAAATAAAAGCCTGACGATAACCTACTTTCACAGACTAAAAGTCTACTATCATCGGCGCAAAGGCGTTTAACTGTCCTGTTCGAGATGGGAAGGAGTGGAACAACCTTGCTATAGTCATCAGGCATAACCTGTACGCTGTTTGTCTACAAAATAACAAACATAAAAATAATCTAAGAAGAAGCAACAAAAATATAAATTAGGATGTAACCACATTAATTAATATCATAACATATAATTATCTCAATAACCTGTAGAGTTATAGGATCAAGCCTCACGGGCAATTAGTATCGGTTAGCTTAATACATTACTGCACTTACACACCCGACCTATCAACGTCCTAGTCTTGAACGACCCTTTAGGGGGATCTAGTCCCCGGGATACCTTATCTTCAGACGAGTTTCCCGCTTAGATGCCTTCAGCGGTTATCTCTTCCGTACTTAGCTACCCGGCTATGCCATTGGCATGACAACCGGTACACCAGAGGTACGTCCACTCCGGTCCTCTCGTACTAGGAGCAGGCTCTGTCAAGTATCCAACGCCCACGGCAGATAGGGACCAAACTGTCTCACGACGTTTTAAACCCAGCTCACGTACCTCTTTAAATGGCGAACAGCCATACCCTTGGGACCGACTACAGCCCCAGGATGAGATGAGCCGACATCGAGGTGCCAAACACCGCCGTCGATATGAACTCTTGGGCGGTATCAGCCTGTTATCCCCAGAGTACCTTTTATCCGTTGAGCGATGGCCCTTCCATTCAGAACCACCGGATCACTATGTCCTGCTTTCGCATCTGTTCGACGTGTCAGTCTCACAGTTAAGCACGCTTATGCCATTGCACTAACAGCACGATTTCCGACCGTACCTAGCGTACCTTAGAACTCCTCCGTTACTCTTTAGGAGGAGACCGCCCCAGTCAAACTGCCCACCATGCACTGTCCCAAATCCGGATAACGGATCAAGGTTAGAATCGCAAACAATCCAGGGTGGTATTTCAAGGTTGGCTCCACATAACCTAGCGGTTATGCTTCAAAGCCTCCCACCTATCCTACACAAGATTATTCACAACCCAATGCAAAGCTACAGTAAAGGTTCATGGGGTCTTTCCGTCTAGCCGCGGGTAGATTGCATCATCACAAACACTTCAACTTCGCTGAGTCTCAGGAGGAGACAGTGTGGCCATCGTTACGCCATTCGTGCAGGTCGGAACTTACCCGACAAGGAATTTCGCTACCTTAGGACCGTTATAGTTACGGCCGCCGTTTACCGGGGCTTCGATCAAGAGCTTGCACCCCATCACTTAACCTTCCGGCACCGGGCAGGCGTCACACCCTATACGTCGACTTTCGTCTTTGCAGAGTGCTATGTTTTTAATAAACAGTCGCAGCCACCGATTATCTGCGGCCTCTTCATGCTTTGAGCGCAAGCTCATCACAATAATGAGGCATACCTTCTCCCGAAGTTACGGTATCAATTTGCCGAGTTCCTTCTCCTGAGTTCTCTCAAGCGCCTTAGAATATTCATCCCGTCCACCTGTGTCGGTTTGCGGTACGGTCTTGTACAGCTGAAGCTTAGAGGCTTTTCTTGGAACCACTTCCAATCACTTCGCGAAATATATCCGCTCGTGCCACACCCTCGAATTACGTGACCGGATTTTCCTAATCACCTTCTATAATGCAGCAACAGGGAATATCCAACACCCTGATGATCTTCCACGATCCGTCCCCCCATCGCACTGTACAATGGTACTGGAATATTAACCAGTTTCCCATCAGCTACGCATCTCTGCCTCGCCTTAGGGGCCGACTCACCCTGCGCCGATGAACGTTGCGCAGGAAACCTTGGACTTACGGCGAGGAGGCTTTTCACCTCCTTTATCGCTACTCATGTCAGCATTCGCACTTCTGATACCTCCAGCAGCCTTTACAAGCCACCTTCACAGGCTTACAGAACGCTCTCCTACCGCGTGTAATAAAACACGCCCGCAGCTTCGGTTTATTGCTTAGCCCCGTTACATCTTCCGCGCAGGACGACTCGATCAGTGAGCTATTACGCTTTCTTTAAAGGATGGCTGCTTCTAAGCCAACCTCCTGACTGTCTATGCCTTCCCACTTCGTTTCCCACTTAGCAATAATTTGGGACCTTAGCTGGCGGTCTGGGTTGTTTCCCTTTTGAGTCCGGACGTTAGCACCCGGTGCTCTGTCTCCCACGCTGTACTTGTACGTATTCGGAGTTTGCCATAGTTTGGTAAGTCGCCATGACCCCCTAGCTATAACAGTGCTCTACCCCATACAGTAATACGTGAGGCACTACCTAAATAGTTTTCGGAGAGAACCAGCTATTTCCAGATTTGTTTAGCCTTTCACCCCTATCCACAGCTCATCCCCTAATTTTTCAACATTAGTGGGTTCGGTCCTTCAGCACGTGTTACCGTGCCTTCAACCTGGCCATGGATAGATCATCTGGTTTCGGGTCTACACCCAGCGACTAAATCGCCCTATTCGGACTCGCTTTCGCTACGCCTCCCCTATTTGGTTAAGCTTGCCACTGAATGTAAGTCGCTGACCCATTATACAAAAGGTACGCAGTCACGGAATAAATCCGCTCCTACTGTTTGTATGCATACGGTTTCAGGATCTATTTCACTCCCCTCCCGGGGTTCTTTTCGCCTTTCCCTCACGGTACTGGTTCACTATCGGTCGATCACGAGTATTTAGCCTTGGAGGATGGTCCCCCCATATTCAAACAGGATTTCGCGTGTCCCGCCCTACTTTTCTTACGCTTAGTTCCACATCAAAGATTTCGTCTACAGGGCTATCACCTACTATGGCAAAGATTTCCATCTTTTTCGACTATCAATAACGCTATAACGTAAAGGCTGATCCGATTTCGCTCGCCACTACTTTCGGAATCTCGGTTGATTTCTTTTCCTCGAGTTACTTAGATGTTTCAGTTCACCCGGTTCGCTTCTACTGACCTATATATTCAGTCAGTGATACCCTCTTAAGAGGGTGGGTTTCCCCATTCGGACATCTGCGGATCAAAGTTTGTTTTCTAACTCCCCGCAGCTTTTCGCAAGATACTACGTCCTTCATCGCCTGTGATCGCCAAGGCATCCACCATATGCACTTATTCACTTGATCCTATAACACTAAAGGCTATATGAATTAAAGTTAACTACATGTTTGTGCTGTTCATAAATATTCTAAAGATTTTACTCTCAAAGAACATAATTATAATTAATGCAATCACAACCCTAATCGTATAGATTATACAAAATGTAAAATCTATACATATTTATGTTGCGTCTCTTCTAGATTTTTAAAGAACAATCAGCTAATAAAACTTAATTTTTAAACTTGAAACAAGCCTAAAAATTAAATTCTAAATTGGTGGAGGTGAACGGGATCGAACCGATGACCTCCTGCTTGCAAAGCAGGCGCTCTCCCAATTGAGCTACACCCCCATAGTACCACAGAAAGGTATTACTCAAACAGATGGTGGGTCTGGTTGGACTTGAACCAACGACCCCCGCCTTATCAAGACGGTGCTCTAACCAGCTGAGCTACAGACCCATGCATTTATAGGGTTAGCATAACTTTGGGCAAACCCCAATGAAGAATCTGTCGCAACCCTGCTTACTACCAATCTCAGCTAAATAACAATCGATAATTGTAGGCACTTAATATGTAGTTCATATGCTCTTAAAGGAGGTGATCCAGCCGCACCTTCCGATACGGCTACCTTGTTACGACTTCACCCCAGTCATGAATCCTACCGTGGTAATCGCCCTCCTTGCGGTTAGGCTAACTACTTCTGGTAAAACCCACTCCCATGGTGTGACGGGCGGTGTGTACAAGACCCGAGAACGTATTCACCGCGACATGCTGATCCGCGATTACTAGCGATTCCGACTTCACGTAGTCGAGTTGCAGACTACGATCCGGACTACGATCGGGTTTGTGGGATTAGCTCCCCCTCGCGGGTTGGCAGCCCTCTGTCCCGACCATTGTATGACGTGTGAAGCCCTACCCATAAGGGCCATGAGGACTTGACGTCATCCCCACCTTCCTCCGGTTTGTCACCGGCAGTCTCATTAGAGTGCCCTTTCGTAGCAACTAATGACAAGGGTTGCGCTCGTTGCGGGACTTAACCCAACATCTCACGACACGAGCTGACGACAGCCATGCAGCACCTGTGTTCTAGTTCTTTTGCAAGCACTCCCAAATCTCTTCGGGATTCTAGACATGTCAAGGGTAGGTAAGGTTTTTCGCGTTGCATCGAATTAATCCACATCATCCACCGCTTGTGCGGGTCCCCGTCAATTCCTTTGAGTTTTAATCTTGCGACCGTACTCCCCAGGCGGTCAACTTCACGCGTTAGCTGCGCTACTAAGATCCGAAGATCCCAACAGCTAGTTGACATCGTTTAGGGCGTGGACTACCAGGGTATCTAATCCTGTTTGCTCCCCACGCTTTCGTGCATGAGCGTCAGTGTTACCCCAGGAGGCTGCCTTCGCCATAGGTGTTCCTCCGCATATCTACGCATTTCACTGCTACATGCGGAATTCTACCTCCCTCTGGTACACTCTAGTTCGGTAGTCAAAAATGCAGTTCCAAGGTTAAGCCCTGGGATTTCACATCTTTCTTTCCGAACCGCCTGCGCACTCTTTACGCCCAGTAATTCCGATTAACGCTCGCACCCTACGTATTACCGCGGCTGCTGGCACGTAGTTAGCCGGTGCTTATTCTGCAGGTACCGTCATTCACATCAGATATTAGCCAATGCTATTTCTTCCCTGCCAAAAGTGCTTTACAACCCTAAGGCCTTCATCGCACACGCGGAATGGCTGGATCAGGGTTTCCCCCATTGTCCAAAATTCCCCACTGCTGCCTCCCGTAGGAGTCTGGGCCGTGTCTCAGTCCCAGTGTGGCTGGTCGTCCTCTCAGACCAGCTACGGATCGTCGCCTTGGTGAGCCATTACCTCACCAACTAGCTAATCCGATATCGGCCGATCCAATAGCGCGAGGTCCGAAGATCCCCCGCTTTCCCCCTTAGGGAATATGCGGTATTAGCCACGCTTTCGCGTAGTTATCCCCCTCTACTGGGCACGTTCCGATATATTACTCACCCGTCCGCCACTCGCCACCAAACCGAAGTTCGTGCTGCCGTTCGACTTGCATGTGTAAAGCATTCCGCTAGCGTTCAATCTGAGCCAGGATCAAACTCTTCAGTTTAATCTCTGCATTTTGCGCAAATTCAAAATAATTTGAAAATACGATTTACTCAAAAAAATAAACAGGTTTCTCAGATGTCTCTGAGAAAAAAATTTATAATTTAATGAGTACTTACTTGTTTGTTTTTAGCACGACATATATAAATATATGCCTCAAAACTACCATCAAGTACCCACAATTATCGATTGTTCAATTGTTAAAGATCAGTTGGATTCACAAATTCAATTATTTGCGAAACAGATGACGATTATCTATCATAAAGAAGATAATGTCAACATTTTTATAAATAAATAAAATATCTTAATAACAAC